>CAZSEG010000100.1:1900-12246 GCA_964605875.1 uncultured Chitinophagaceae bacterium | reverse complement strand
CAGCAGGCGAAACGGCTTTATCAAAAAGCGTATTGAAGGCTTTTGCGGTTTCATCTTTTAGCAATTGTTCTATAAGTTTCATAAGCGCGCCAAAAATATACTATTAAGCAAACTATCTGTTATTAAATCCACTACATTCGCGCTCCTTTAAAAATAGATGAAACGTTTATTACTTATTGCGTTGCTGCCCGTGATGTTGATTGCGCAGGATGTGCAGTTTTCGCAGATACATTCATTTCCCTTGTATCTGAATCCTGCAATGACGGGTTTTTTTGACGGAGATATTCGTGCAGGAGCCATCTATCGCAATCAGTGGTTTACCGTCAATTCTGATTATGGAAATGCTAAGTATCAAACGGTGGGCGCTTATATTGACGGTTCATTATTAAAAGGAACTCTGAAAAATGATTACTTAGGTGTGGGGGCTTGTTTCTTTAATGATTGGGCGGGGGATATGAGTTATCGCACTACCGATGTTACCATGAATCTTGCTTATTCAAAAGGTTTTGGCAGAACCGTGAAACATTCTATTGCGCTTGGTTTGCAGGGCAATTTGCGCATGGTGGGTTTGAATACTTCAAAGGCGGTTTTTTCTGATGGTATTGCCGAAAACATCATTGGTAATTCCACCACGTTTGATGCAGGTGTTGGTGTGCGTTATCATGTTGCCGTCAGGCGCAGACTGAATATGTATATCGGTGGCGCTTATACACATATTCTGCAACCCAGCGAGCGTTTGGTTTCTACAGGCACAAAACTTGCGGGCAAAATTACCATTCATGCAGGCGCGGTGGCAGACATCAACGATAAGTTCAACCTCATTCCTTCAGTAATGTTTTTGTATCAGGGTGCGCAATGGATGGTAAATGCAGGTACTTATGCGCAATATGTTTTTTCGATGGACGGGGATGAAAAAAACGGCATTGCATTGGGCGCGTGGACGCGCGTTGCCAGCCCTGCACCCGATGCGGTGATTGCAGGAGTGCGCTTAGATTACAAAGGTTTACAGGTAGCTTTCAGCTATGATTTTAATATCAGCGAATTGGGCAAAGCCACCAATTTTCAGGGCGGTCCCGAAGTTGGAGTTACCTATATCGCTAAAATCAAGCGGGTGAAAAAAGACCGCGCGCCTTGTGCAAGGTTTTAAAGTTGCTTGAATTTTCTGATAAAGTAATACTAAATAATTTATTGAATAACAGTCAGTTATATTTTATTATCTAATAAATTACAGTAGCAATAAATTGATTTCCTTTTGCCTATAATTTCACCATCACACCCGCCAAAAAGTTAATGCCCGCCTGCGGATAATAGTAGTTGTAATTTACTGTCGGTGAAACTTCGCCTCCACTGTAATATCTCTCGCCAAAAGTGTAGCCGTTGCTTTCATATTTAAAGTTGAAAAGATTGTTGATGAGCAGCGAAAGCGTAACAGTGCGCTCTTTCGGCAAAGCAAAAGTATATGCGGCATTGAAGTTGGAATAGCTGTATGGCTTCAAACTTTTTTCCTTGTTTGAAGTGTTGTCTAAATATTGCCTGCTCACTGCTTTGGTGGCAAGCGCAATGCGCAAACCTTTTATTGGCGTAGCAACCAACTCAAGCCCTGCAATCAAATCGGGCGAAAAAGAAATATTGGTGTTGGTGAATTTTTCTTCCAGCAGCAGCGAATCCACAGGCACATAATCATCATCAAAAGTGAAAGTAGTTTGCGTAAATTCCTTGATTTTGTTTTGGCTGAAAGTTAAGTTATAGTTGATGCGAAAAACTTCACGCTCATCAGCTTTGGTATGAAAAATAAATGCGCCCGCAAGCTCAATTCCCGCGCGAAAGCTCGATGGAACATTGATGCGCAAAGCATTTCCCACATCGTCTAATTGCCCCGTTAAAACCAATTGATTATTGTAGTGCATATAGTAGCCGTTCAGTTGCAGCGCAAAATTTTTGTGATTGAATTTGTAGCCGCCTTCCCAATCAATCAACTGCTCATGCTTTGAATTGCTGTTGTATGCCGCATCTTCGCGCGAAGGCTCGCGGTTGGCAACGGCTACCGAAGTATAAAGCGCGTGATTGGAATTTATCGCAACATTCACGCCTCCTTTCGGGTTGATGAAATGCCATTTTCGGTTGAAATCAAGTTCTACTTTATCGTTATCAAAACCTTTACCGTTATAGCTTACATAGCGATACTGCACATCGGCATAAAGCGTAATTTTTTTCAGGAATGTATAGCTCGCTTTTGCAAAAACATTGAAGTCGTTTTTCAAAGCGTTGTTGTCGTAGTAGTGAATTTTTTCATCCACCGCAAAGCCGTCTGACCAAATTAAATTCCCGAAATGCTTGCCGCGATACTGGCTGAAAAGTCCGCCCAATGTGGCTTGCACGTTGCGCTTTTCAAAATTGAAAGCAAATGTGCTGCCGTAATAAATATTATCTAACCACCTTCTGCGAATCACATCCGCGCGTAACAAGCTCAATGAATCATCAAACACAGGCGCATACCTGCTTAATCTTTGATTCACTTTATATTGCTCAAAATGTCCTTTACCAAGCGTTGTAAATAATCCTGCATTGAAGCTGAAATAACGCGCGAATCCCTGCGTGAAAAGCAACTGGTAATATTGCTGCTGATAGTTGTCAATTTCATTGCGCCACGGATTTTCTTTTGCACCGTAATCTGTGCCTGCGGAGTTCATACGCCTGTTGGTTTTCAGTTCTTCTTCGGAAACACCATTCCATGCCTGATAAGTTTTTTCCCTACCCGAAAAAGTGATGAATTTCAGCATTGTATTTTTATGCTGAAAGCCTGCGGTGATGAAGTAGCTCCATAAATCGGATGATGCGCGTTCAACGTAGCCCGAACTCGTGATGCGCGATAATCTTCCTTCGATAAAAAACTTGTTTTTAATCAAGCCTGTTCCTCCTTTTGCAGTCAGTTTTACGGTGTTGAACGAGCCGCCCGAAACCGCAAATTCACCATAAGGCTTAAAAGAAGTGCGCTGCGTTTTCACATTCACCGATGCGCCAAACGCGCCCGCGCCATTCGTGGAAGTTCCCACGCCTCTCTGAATCTGCACATCTTCCACGCTCGAAAATAAATCGGGCGTATTCACCCAAAAAACGCCCTGCGATTCTGCATCGTTTACAGGTATGCCGTTGATGGTAACATTGATGCGCGTGGCATCCGTTCCGCGAATGCGGATGCCCGTGTAGCCCACGCCCGCGCCTGCATCGGAAGTTGTAACCACCGATGGCGTGAAGTCGAGCATAATCGGCAAATCCTGACCGAGATTGACGGTTTCCATATCCTGCTTTTTCAGGATGCTGAAAGTGGTTGGCGTGTTTGTACCTGCGCGCGTGGCGGTAACGACAACGTCTTCTTTGATAAATGTTTTTACGGAATCCTCCGTTTGCTGCGCAAGTGTTGCGAGCGGAAATGTGATCAAGAATAACTTCTTCATGAGCTTTGATGTTTAAATTTTCAAAGCCTTCTGAACGAAAGAGCGCACGCAGGCAGCCACAGAAGCGGTTGCTCTGCTTTCATTTCCTACGCACGTGTGAACGTGTTCAGGTTCGAAGGGACTCTCTCAACCCATGCTTGTTACAGCATGGATACCCCCAGAAAGCAGCCGCAAATATAGAAGCATATTTTGGAAATCATAGGAGAAAATATTTCTGTGAAAAAGTTTTGTGTGTACATTCATTATTGTTTTTAAAAGAGGGAATATTGCCGAGGATTGTATGAATATCAAATGGCGAATTGCTCAATACCTTGAACTGCTTTGGTGGAAGCGTTATCTGCGCAGCAAAACCAAGGCAGAATACCTTGCATGGAAAAAGCAATATTGGCAATCGCTGTTTCAAAAGTTGGGTGATGTGGTAACCATTCTGCCCAACGATAAACTGATTGATTTTGGTTGCGGACCGGCAGGTTGCTTTGTAGCGTTTTCGCAAAACAAAGTTACGGCTGTTGACCCGCTGATTGAAAAATACCAACATTCGCTTTCGCACTTCGCTAAACAGGATTATCCCAACACAACATTTGTCGCTTCCACCATCGAGGACTTTACCGTTACCGAAAAAGCCGATGTGGTACTTTGCATGAACGCCATCAATCATGTAAGTGATATAGACAAGGCAATGAACGTGGTGAGTGCTGCTGTAAATGAGAGCGGATACTTAATTATCAGCATTGATGCGCACAGGCACAATGCCTTGAAGTGGCTGTTTAGGCTCATCCCCGGAGATATGCTGCATCCGCATCAATACAACCTTGACGAATACAAAAGCATGGTTGAAAGCAGGAACTTCAAGATTACTAAAACACTAAAGCTGAAAAGCGGGCGGGTGTTTGATTATTATGTTTTGGTAGGCAGTAGAATACAAGCAGGCAGTAAGCAGTGAAATACAAGTATGCCACAGATGCACAGATATTTCTTTTTAGGCGTGAATAGTGGGCAGTAGAGTACAAGTAGGCAGTAAACAGTAATCAGTGTAATCTCCAAATCCGTGTAATCCTATAATCTGCGTAATCATCACTTGTGTGTAATCATTGCCTGCATAAATTTTTTTCCATTACCGTGTAACCTTTTGCCCGATGCTGCCGTAACAGAAGACATAACAAGTAAATCAAGAACCATGAAAAACGTATTAACAACCTTAGCAGCAATAACAACCTTCTCTGTTTGTGCTTTCGCTACCAATCCCGGTGCTAAACACGCTTTCAAGGATGCCAACGCAGAAGTGGCTTTGGAAGTTGAGCGTAACAAAGGCGAAGTTGCCCTTCACATTCTTGCGCAGGATATGGCTCAATATGACCACATCGTGATTGAGCGCAGCGGCAACGGAGGCGAATTTTTCAGTCAGGTAAAATATGTGCAGACCGAAGGCGCGGATATTGAAGACGGCAACTATGTTTTCCGTTCAGATAAATATCCTTTGCCGAACAATACAGTAAGTTTCTATCGCATCAAAACTGTTGGTAAAGACGGTGCAACAAGAACTTTCCCAAGTGTGGAAGTGGTTGCCAGCAACTAAAACAAGACGGCTAACCAAGCCACAAACCATTATTCAGTCACCAAACAAAGTGTCCATAGTCAGAGGAGGGTCGCCAGAATGCGACCCTTTTTCTATGTAATCTATTTTTCTTTTTGAGGCAAAGCTGCGTTCATTCCGTTTACAACATCATTGGTGATGTTAAACGCTTCATCGTGATACAAAAGCGGACCGCCTTTGATGTGGCTGAAAATGAAATTGTATTTTTTATCGGCATTGTAAACTGCCAGAAATGAATCTAATTTATTCTGCAATTGCTTGTTGAAAGCCTCCTGGTCTTCCATAAAAGATTTGCCCATTCTGTCGCGCATTTCTTCCAGTTCAGCTTGTTTTTTATACATTCTTTCCTGTGCTGCTTCGCCTTCGCTTTGGGTCATCATGGCTGCACGTTGTTGCAGTTCATATACTTCTTTTTGAAATGCCGTAACCCGTTGTTGAAGCGTGTTTTCTATATTGGTTTGCTTTTTCTGTAATTCTGCTTTTTTCTCTTTGAAAAGAATGTAATTTTCTTCCAATGTATCTAAGTCCACGTATGCTATCAAGCCGGTTTCTTTAAGTTCAATGCCTTCTTTTGGAGCAATTGGAGTAGTTGTTTTTTTACCTGTAGGTTTCAACACCAGAAAAAACAATACAATCACGGCAACTAACAAAACGCCATTCAAGGCATATAATACGGTATCCTTCATTTTTGATTTTTAAGGCGGCTAAGATAGGTGGATTTGTAAATGTTTCAGATTTCATACGGATTAAAAACAGCCGAATACATTATTTAACCAAAGTTGAAAGTTGAAAGTTGAGAGGGATTTGTTTTTGCTTGCGCAAATTTAAGTTTCGCGCAGAGGCGCGGAGAATTTCATTTATCATTAACCATTCATCATTATGATTTTTTCACTCATAACTCATCTCTCATAATTCATAACTCAAAAATCGCTCCACTGCCTTTTTCACGCTTCCATTTTCCAACAATAACTTTTTACTTGCTTCATAAGCCAAGCCCGTTTTCTGCTGAATCATGCGCGTTCCCCTGTCCAAAAGTTTTTCGTTGGTCAGTTGCATATTTACCATGCGGTTGCCTTCTACTCTGCCGATTTTTATCATTACAGCGGTGGAAATCATATTCAACACCAATTTTTGCGCAGTACCCGATTTCATGCGCGTGCTGCCTGTTACAAATTCCGCGCCCACAATTACTTCTATAGGGAAATCGCTTTCGGCAGCCACGGGCGAGCCTTGATTGCAGGTAATGCAGGCGGTGGTAATTCCATTCGCGCGACATTGCTTCAAAGCCCCAACCACGTAAGGCGTTGTGCCGGATGCGGCAATCCCTACCACCACATCATTATTATTGATGTGGTATTCCAATAAATCTTTCCAACCTTGTTCGGTATCGTCTTCGGCAAACTCTACTGCTTTGCGAATGGCTGCATCTCCGCCCGCAATCAAGCCGATTACCAAATCGTGCGGCACGCCATACGTTGGCGGACATTCACTTGCATCTAAAATGCCCAGCCTGCCGCTTGTGCCTGCGCCCATGTAAAACAACCTGCCGCCCAAAATCATTTTATCTGCAATGGCATCTACTAATTTTTCAATCTGCGGAATGGCTGCCGCCACTGCAAGCGGAACTTTGGTATCTTCCATATTGATATTTGTGAGCAACTCGCGGACGCTCATTTTTTCTAAATCATTATATAAGGAAGAAGATTCGGTGATTTTATTCATTTTGGAAAATAAAAAAGGCTACTTGTTTAAAGTAGCCTTTATCAGTAGAAATTTTCAAATTAATCTAACCTGCAACTTTGCGTGTTAGTTTGTCCCTGAACATAAGCTTCTCCTGATTTGCAGATTGTTTCAGCCTGCTCTTTTGTAGCATTTGGAATAACGTTCCTTGTAACGCTTTGATTACCTGTACAGGTACAGATATAATCTTTCTTTGCGCAAGAACTCATGCCAACGGTGATAAATAAAACTGCTGAAAAAGCGAACAATAATTTTTTCATTGGATAAATTTTTGGTTAATGAATGTCCAAATGTAATATTTTTTCAAATCGTTAAAATAGTACACCTATTTTTTTTTCCACACCGGTAAGATTTTGTACTTTGAATGAAAGCAATACATTTGCGACCATTATTAAACAAAACAAATTTTAAATTATGAAAGGTATTTTCAAACCGTTTTTGATGGCAGCTACTGTTGCAGGTCTTTTTTTCGTAAGCTCTTGTACTAAAACTTGTGACGAAGGTTACGAAGGTACAGATTGCAAAACGCTTATCAGAGAAAAATTTATTGGTCAATTTAAAGGAGATGAAACTTGTACAGTCGGTACTGATAATTATACAGTTACAGCTACTGCCGGTTCAGCCGATTTACTTACAATAGTGATTGGAAATGCATACAATCAAGGATTTACAGTAACAGCAACTGTTAGTGGTTCTTCATTTACCGTTGCATCACAATCTGTTGGTTCTGCAGGCTCTAATTTAGCAGGTACAGGAAGTATCAGTGGTGATGGAAAAACATTATCATTTTCATATACAGTTACGCCTGTAACCGGTACTGCAAATACTTGCAACTATGTGGGTACACGCCTTTAATCGCTAATTTCAGCATAACAAAAAGCCCGACAAATTTTTGTCGGGCTTTTCTATTTTATGGAATGTTAAAGATTACATTTTAGGTTTTCCACTTCCTATAGTAGTTCCTGTTCCATCTCCTCCATTCATATTGGGCTTGCCGCTACCAACTGTATTACCTTTGCCATCGCCATCCATACTTGGCTTACCATTACCAACAGTTTTCGGCTCCTCTTTCTTAGCCTCAACAGTTTTTGGTTTTACCACAGGTTTCACAGCAACTTTTTTACCGCCCTGTGTAGCAGCAGCTACCAAAGCATCATATTCAGCAGTAGCAGCAGCTAAAACTTCTGCATCGCATTCGGCAGCAACTTCGCTTTCTAAAGCAGCAAGTTTTTCGTCCACCAGACTTTGAATTTTAGCGTTTTGCTCGTTCGTAAGTTTTTCGGTTTCCGCAGCGTTGTTACAACTGCTAAGGGTTGCAGCCATTGCACCGCAAGCGCCCAATACAAGAAATATCTTTTTCATGTTGTTATTCTTTTTTAGTTGTTAGTTAATTATTGTGCAGTTCCGTTTTGCAGTTCCGCCACCTTTGCAGCCACCTTTGCAGCTTTCTCGCTTTCGCAGGCAGCTTTCAATTCAGCGCGTTTGGTTTCCGCAAGTGCGTTAAATCCTTCTTCCACTTTTTCAGTGATTTGCTCCTCAGTCAGCGGGGTGAATTTTTCGCCACAGCTTACCAAAGTAAGCGCGGAAAAACTACCTGCAACGAATAAAGCGATAAGTCCTTTTTTCATGTTGTAATTTTTTTGTTTATTAGTAATGCCCGCGAAAGTACATTTAAGTAGATGAAAAACACAAATTGGATGTTATCAGTTCTTAAAAATATTTTGCACAGGATGTGAATAGTGTGTGGTAGGCAGGGAAATACGAGTATGCCACAGATGCACAGATGTTTCTTTTAGGTGTGAATAGCGGGCAGTTTTAATCCGCACAATCCTATAATCTGCGTAATCCATAAATCGGTGTAATCATTGCTTGCATAAAATCCGTAAATGGTCAATCCGTAAATCTGTAAATAGTCAATCTGTGTAATCCTATAATCCGTGTAATCATTGCTTGCAAATCATCACTTGCATAATCATTATATCATCATCGCCACCGCAAAAATCACCATCAGGCTTTCCATTACAATATTATACCACCAGTTCGGGCTTTCGGGTTTTGTGCATTGAATACATATTGCCGAAACGGCAATCACTACAGTTTTCTTTATGGTAATCAGTTGTGTTGTGGGTAGATATAATGCCGCACATCCGGCAAACAGCATCAGTAAAAAACTCAGTCGCTGCGATGTTTGCCAACCTTTTGCTTTAACAAGCGTTTGATGGTTTTCATCGGTATCCTGTTGCAAATCGCGGTGATCGAAAAGCAAAGAAAGCGAGGCGACAAAAAACATTCTTCCAACAAAAAGTATCCAAAGATTTTTATCCGAATAATTTTCCGAAACCAACAAAACCGTTGCTAAAGCCCACATTGCGCCTACCGTAAAATGTTTGATTTGGTAGAAATCGCGCAATCGTTTCCAGCCTTTTTTGGTTTTCACAACAGGTAAAAAATAAGCGCAGGAAACTGCTGCAAGCAGGGCAACTTTCAGTATTTGATTAAAATTAAGTTGTAAAAGAAAATATGCTGAAACCATTGCAGTTGCTGCGATTACAACAAGTTGAAATGTACGGTTTTGTTCAGACGGTTTTTCGCCCGCGTGCAAATAAATACGCGAGCGCATCACGGCATAGCTGCATGTTGTGGCAAAGAAATTGAACAGGGCAGGAGCGGAGAGTTGAACGGTTTCTCTTGCAAAAAGTTGTTGTTCGCTTGCAAGCGTAAACATGGCGGCAGCAAAACCAAGCAGCAATAAATTCAACCAGTAAATCAACGTGCAGCAGATTGGTTAAACGACAATATTATTTTACCAAACTGTTCTTTTTGCGCCATGCGCTCTATTGCTTTTTGCGCTTCGCTGAAAGCAAAAACGCCATCCACCACAGGCTTGATTTGGTGTTGTTCAACAAACTGAATCATTGCACTAAATTCTTCGGCAGTTCCCATAGTTGAGCCAAGCAGCGAAAGTTGTTTCCAGAATATTTTTTGCGGATTCAGATTATTGAAATTGCCGTTGGTTCCGCCATAAAATGCAATGCGCGCTCCGGGTTTTGCGGTGTCTATCAGTTTGTTGAAACTCTCGCCTGCGGCACTGTCAATAATCACATCAAAGCCTCCGCTTTCTTCAAGCAATTGTTTTTGCCAGTTTTCTTTGTTGTAATTGATGCCGCCTGCCGCGCCTAAGTTTTTCGCCTTCGCAATTTTGGCATCGCTGCCCGATGTAACAAAAACCTTAGCTGCCGCAGCCAGCGCAAATTGCATGGCAAACAATGCAACGCCACCGCCAACTCCTGATATTAAAACAGTATCTTCTTTGGTTGTTTTTGCGCGTGAAAAAAGTGCGCGAAATGCAGTTAATCCCGCAAGAGGTAAGGCGGCTGTTTCTTCAAATGAAAGCGCAGAAGGCTTCAATAAAACATTAGCAGCGGGAACACAAACATATTCTGCAAAAGTGCCGCTTTCGGGCAAACCCAATATTTTAAATTAATTTATACATAATTGTTCCTTTTTTTAAATGTTCTACATTATGAATTTTTATAAGAACCTTTAATTTTGAAAAA
>CAZSEG010000100.1:1338-1890 GCA_964605875.1 uncultured Chitinophagaceae bacterium | reverse complement strand
GGGTTGATGACCACTTCTTTACCAATCAAATGACTGTCGGTGTTTTCTCCGGTGGCTTCCACAACACCGCTTCCGTCACTTCCTAAAATTATTGGAAATTTCAATCCTGCATATTGCCCTTTTTGAATCCAAAGGTCGCGGTGATTGAATGCCGCAGCAACAATTTTTACCAAAACTTCACCTTGTTTGGGTTGTGGTTTTTCTACTTCCTGTATTTCAAAATCGGCTTTTATTGCCTTTAATACCAATGCTTTCATTGTAGCCATAAATTGAGTTTTGAAACGTGAACCTAATTTTAGTTGCGTTACCATGCAACCCGCTTACAAATTTTGGCGAAAAGCCCCAACATCTTATTACTATACATTTTGCTCCCACGAAGGCACAAAGAATACGTGACTTTGTCTTCGTGGGAGAGTATTAACTGAAAATCATATATTCGCGCCCTAAATGAAAAAATTATGCCACTTATATTGGTGATGAATAATTTACGTAAGTTCGCAGCCAAAATTTTCGACATGGGCAAAAGTAAACCAGCCAAAAAAGTTGCAGCAG
>CAZSEG010000100.1:0-1328 GCA_964605875.1 uncultured Chitinophagaceae bacterium | reverse complement strand
AGGCAAAACCGGCTGCAAAGAAAACCGTAGCTAAACCAACAGCTAAAAAAGCAGCAGCAAAGCCTGTTGCTAAGAAAGCAGCGAAACCTGTTGCCAAAAAGGTGGCTGCAAAGCCCGTGAAGAAAGCGGCAGCAAAACCTGCGGCTAAAAAAGTTGTTGCAAAGCCTGTAAAGAAAACTGTGGCTAAACCTGTTGTAAAAAAAGCGGCAGCTAAAGCAGTGAAACAAGTTGTTAAACCCGTTGCTAAAAAAGCAGCACCAAAACCGGCAGCAAAAAAAGTGTCAAAACCGGTAGCTAAACCAATAAAAGCAGTGGCAAAAAAGGCGGTAAAACCTGCACCAAAACCGGTGGCTAAAAAAGCAGCAGTGAAAGCAGCACCTGCGCCTGCGAAAAAAGTTGTGGCAGCCAAACCCGCAGCAGCGGCTAAAAAAACTACTGTGGAAGTGAAACAAATTGCAAAGAATACCGTACAGTCTTCCGTATCAAAACAAAAACAGAAGATTATGGTTTCTACTGCAAAAGCACCAACAACAACTTTGGTAAACAATGAAATTCCGGTTGCCCGTTACAGCGATGAAGATTTAAAAGCCTTCAAAGATTTAATTGAGAGAAAATTGGAAACAGCCCGCGAAGAGTTGAAAGACCTGAAAGGCTCTTTGGATAATCTCAATGAAAGTCTTGCAGGTAACAAAAGCTGGAATATGGAAGAAGGTTCGGATACTTCCGACATGGAGTATATGATGAACCAGATTTCCCGTCAGCACCAGTATCTTAGAAATTTAGAAGCGGCTTTAGTGCGCATCGAAAATAAAACTTACGGTATTTGCCGTGTTACGGGAAAATTGATTCCTAAAGAACGTTTGCGCTTAGTGCCGCACGCTACATTAAGCGTAGAAGCAAAACAAAGCCGTAAGCCGGAAGACGCATCACAAGGTTTGGCTCATGCACCAACTGCAGGAAATGATGAAATTCCTACGTTTAATGAAGATTAATCATTTTTTAAAGCAATAATATTTTGAAAGGCGGATGGCAACATTCGCCTTTTTTATTTCCTGTTTATCACAATAAACGTTGTAATTGAGTATGCTGTACACAACAATGTGAACAATTCTGCGTTCATTGTCATTCATTACAAATAATGTTTACAATAAATGCAGGCGCCTAAATTTACAAATTGCCAAAAAACCGACTTCTACAGGGTGCTTACACAGCGCGTGAACAACTATTTTTCCGAACACAACATTTCAAAATATGCCAATGCAGAAATGATACTGAAAACGATACTGATGTTGTCGCTTTATTTTGTGCCTTACCTGCTGATTATTTTC
>CAZSEG010000099.1:0-12271 GCA_964605875.1 uncultured Chitinophagaceae bacterium | reverse complement strand
AGAAAAAAGAAAGCGCGCGCAGGATGCAGAAACACAGAAAAAACGAATAGCGGAATTAAATGAAAAACATAAGAGCCGACAGGTTACTATTTCAGTTGCTCCGCTGAATATAGAAAGTAAAAAGATTGAAGAGAAAGTAGCAATAGGGAAAAATCCTCAACGGGCATGGAATATAAAATGGGATAAAACCTCCAAAATGAGTGGTTGGGGATATTGTGAAAACGGCTCTTGGGTTTGGACTATTCAACCAAAATTTGAGGATGGTGATGCACATTACAATAAATGGAGTTGTGGTAGTGAATTTGTGCATGGCGGGGCTTTTTGCCAAAACTGTGAGTACGCAACTATTAAATGGTGTATAGATTGCAGACCGATAGGGCAAGAGAATAATTATCAAAAACGTTGTGGAGGTGACATAAGCTATTTGAGAAAAAAAGCATACATTATTAACCGTCAAGGAGAAGTTGTAAAAACATCAGATGATGGCAATGCTTATGTGTTGTTTAATGCGGCAGTTCCATTTGCTTTGGAATGGCAGCATTTTAGAGATACGCGGGGAAGACTCAGTGGGTGTTCAGCCAAGTTGTTTAACATAGAAACAGGAGAAATTATCGCAACATTTGGCTCTAACTATACAAACGAATATGGCTACGAAGTTATGGGCAGTTGGAGAACATTCTATTATTTTTCTGACTTGAAACAAAATACAGATAGCGATGATGAGTTTACCCGCAATTTACGCAAAGCCTTTGAAAATGGGAAATACAGCGTATTGTATATTCATCCCAATGATAATTACTTCCAGTGGAAAGGATTAAGCGGTTTCTTATTAGCCGAAGACGGTTCGTATAAAATCATAAAAGACGAGTGGATGAATAAATCTGCTCCTGCCAAAGGTGATTATTAAACATTTTGTATGACCCGCAACGGCATTATTGAAACAAAAATCATTGAACTGTGATGAAGGTAATTTCTTTCAAAATATTATCAGTTGTTAGTTTGTTATTTATCGCAACAGCGGCTTCTGCTCAAACAGATACCATAACGGATAATGAGGGCAATTTTTATTCGGGCGTGTTTGTAGGCAAAGGATTTACGGGCGAAGGTGTATGTGAATATGCCAATGGCAGTAAATACACGGGCAATTGGAAAAACGGTTTCTATGACGGCAAAGGAACTTACACCGATACAGACGGCTCAAAATATTCGGGAGAATGGAAAAATGGTTTGCGCAGCGGCAAGGGCGTGATGAACCATTCCGACAAAGAAAAATATGACGGAGAATGGAGAAGCGACAATATGTACGGCTACGGCAGTTGGTTTGATAAATCGGGCAAATTAAAATACAAAGGCGAGTGGATAAATAACAAATACAACGGTTCGGGAACTTTGTATGACGACAATGGCGATATTTACGAAGGAACTTTTTCGTATGGAAATTTCACGAACGGGAAACTCACCTCAACTATGGGCGGAAGAAAATATGTGTATGAAGGGAAATTTACAGATGATGACATTACCGAAGGAAGCATCATTTACCCTGACGAAAGCACTTATGAAGGCAAAATAAAATACAAAATGCCTTCAGGTTACGGCACAAAAGTAAAGCGCAGCAACGGCAATTATATTTATACCTATAAAGGTTATTTTACGGAAGAAGGAGAATTTAGCAATGGTGAAATTGTATATGCCACAGGTGATAAATACAAAGGCACTTTCATTGACAATCGCTATAACTACGGTGTTCTCACAAAACTATACGGAGATTACTATGACGGAAATTTTGATGTAAACAACGCGTTCAAAAGCGGAAAAGTAAAAACCACTATCGGATATGGAAAGCAGTATGAAGGAGATTATACCAACTATGCCTACACAGGGCAAGCTACCATAAGATATTCCAATGGAGAAAAATACATAGGTGCGGTTGTAAACGGTCAAAAAGAAGGATACGGAATACTTATCTTAAAAAGCAGACACGAAGTAAGCGGCACATGGAAAAACGATGCAAAATATAAAACCAAAAAGCGGTACAACTTTGAATATACCATCAATGATGGCGGACATTACATAGGAGTATCTTATGTGGGATTTCCAATAAATGTCGCTTGGAATACGCATCAGTTCTATTGTGAATACAGCTATTTGTGGCGATACTTAAACGCAGGAACAGGCATAGGTTTTTTAAGCCAAAACGAATACCTGACAGCAACAGGAAAATTAAGTGAGCTAAAAGATTACTTGTCGTTTGCAGCGCAATTTAACGGTGGAGTTAATGTGGAGATATTAGGGCATATTATTTTAAAATGTAATTATGAATTTGGTGTTTTTCCCGCACATAAAGACAAGGTAGGCGGTATATTTTCGGAAGAAAAAGTCAAATTCAAAACAGTTTTATCACACAGTGTGCAACCCGAAATTATGTTGCGCTACAAGGAAGGCGCAATCGGTGTGTTCTACAAGTTTTCATACTACCAAGACAGCAACTCTGCCGATAATCACCCGAACATAACATCATTAACACCGCTAAAGACAACGCATTTAATTGGTGTTCGCTTAGGTATTTTGACGAAGTAGATAACAAATGCCGAAGATGAAGTGTATTAGGTTAATTCCTTGCTAAATCCTGTACATTCTCTCTGTTCTTTCAAAGCTGCGCTGACACTTGGAAAAACGATGCCCGTAAAATCTTACATTCGCTCATTCAATCAATGGAAACCTACTTAAAGGAACTTGATACGCAGCTTTTTTTCTTTGTCAATCGTCAGTTGGCGAATGTTGTTTTCGATTGGCTGTGTCCTTTGCTGCGCAATAAGTTTACTTGGATTCCTTTTTATGTGGCTGCTGCTGTTTACTTGTTCATTAAATACAAAAGCAAAACTTTTTGGCTGATAGGCGCGGCTGCCGTTACAGTGTTGTTAGCCGACCAGATTTCATCTTCACTCATCAAGCCTTTTTTTGAACGTTTACGCCCCTGCAACGAGCCTTCAATCAGTGAACAAGTTCGCTTGTTAGTTAAGTGTGGCAGCGGGTTTAGTTTTGTTAGTTCACATGCTGCCAATCATTTTGGTTTGGCAGCTCTTTTTATATTCTTTTTTAGAAGAAAATATTTGAGCATAACGCTTTTGCTTTGGGCATTTTCTATTGCATTCGCACAAGTGTATGTTGGCGTTCACTATCCTTTTGATGTATTCGTGGGTGGTGCAATTGGTTTTACAATTGGTGGTGTGGTTGCATGGGGTTTGCGGTTGTGTTTAAAAAAGTCTTCAGACTTTCTGATATGAAAAGAGGGAATCAGTAACTAAGTATAGATAGTTCATTATTGAGTTTTAAAATAACAAACTTAGGCTATAAGCTGTCATATACATTCTTTTTGAGTAACATTTCGTTTTTCTTCTGAATCTCGCTAAATAGTGTCCTATCCTGCTATTGTAACTTTCAACGGTATAGGTTTCTGCTTTAGTTTGAATGTTTTTTTTTCAGGAATAAACTCTGCATAACTTTTCCAATAATCGGTACAATAAAAATCTGTTTCAAGTTCTTTAACCTTATCCCATAGTCTTAATCCTGTTTCCGTTCCTCTGTTCCCAATAACGAAATCAAGGTATCGTTTTCCCGCTCTATCAACTGCAATCCATATCCAACAATAGTTTTTTTTTGACTGTATGTAGCTATGCATCTCATCTATTTCCATTATCGAAACAGGCTTCTCGTTCTTTATCTCTTCTAACTGACTGCCATATTTTTTTATCCATTTTATTACCGCTACATGGCTAACGCCTAATAATCGCCCAATCGCATTAAAGCCCACACCTTCTAAATACATCATTAATCCCAACCTGCGTTCGCTTGGCAGTTTTGCCGTAGATTTTTGCGCAACCGTATAATTATTTCCACAACCCTTACATTTATATCGCTGCAAGCCTCTTACTATTCCATTCTTTGTATTACGCTTACTTTCACATTTTGGGCAATCCATATTATTTTTTGAACACAAATATATTAAAAACTATCTTTAGTTACCAATGTCGAAAAAAGAAATTCATTTACAAAAAAGCGTGCGAAGTTTGTTATCCACACAACTTTTTCAAAATTCTTTCACTCTTCATAAAAGATACTATTTTCAAACCCCGAATAAGGAAATGCTTATGCTCAAAAATTTACTTATCGCTTTATCTTTTCTGACGGCTTCGGCAGCGATGTCGCAGGCTTTGGTTTACAACAACGGAGCGGATGTGTATGTGAAAGACGGTGGCTTTATGATTGTGAAAACAAACTCCGTGCAAAATGCTGCGGGCTTGCTCGACAATCAAGGTACGGTGGTGGTGGAAGGCTATGTACAAAACGATGCCACCATCAGCGGCTTGGGCGACACGATTCGCTTGACGGGCGATTGGATAAATAATTCGTCTTATGCGGGCGCGGGCAGTTGGGTAGAAATGAACGGTGGTGCGCAATTGCTTACAGGCGCGCAATCAACAACTTTCAACAACCTTGCATTGCTTGGCGGTAATGTGGTGAAAACGCAAACCATCAACCAAGAAGTTACAGGCACTTTGAATTTGGCTAATGCAGAATTAGCTACCGATGCTTTTGAAATGTTAGTGAGCAACAATGTTCCCGCAGCTATTCAAAGAAACGCGGGCTTTGTTTCCTCTTTAGGTTTGGGAAGATTATCACGCGCAACGAACAGCACTTCGGCATATTTATTTCCAACGGGTTCGCCATCGAGTTTGGGAACAACTTTGTATCGCCCGATTGAGTTTCGCCCGAGCAATGCAACGGCAAATGTTTACGGAGTGCGCACCATTAAAGGCGATGCAACGTTGGATGGTTATGACGTAAGTATTTTTGATGACAGTTTGTGTAAAGTAAATCCGAATTTCTATCATCATCTGCACCACACAACAGGAACAAGCGCAGCCAATGTAACCATGTTTTATTCGGCTTCAACCGATGGCGGATGGAACGCGCAAGGCAATTGGCGCAGCAATGCTTTGTGGAATTACACAGGCGCGGCAACGCTCGGCAGCGGGCAGGGTTTTTCAACTGTTACAGTGCCCGATTACAACGACTTTAACGATGTTCAATTTGCTTTGGCGAATAAAAGTTTCACCATTGATGCAGGAACTGATTTGCAATTGGTGGAAGGCGAAACAGGTCAGTTTACGCCAATAATTACCAACGTGGTTTCGCCAACATTCGATTGGTCGCCAACAACTTTTTTGGATTGTGCCGATTGTCCTTCGCCCGAAGTTACGCCCACCGAAACTACGATTTACACCTTGTTGATTACGGATGCTGCGGGTTGCTCGGCAAGCGACACGGTTCGCGCAGTTGTGATGCCCGACAGGTTGTTGTTGCCAACCGCATTTTCGCCAAACGGTGATGGCGTGAATGATAAGTTTCGCCCTGCAAACAAGAACTTAAAAAAGTTCAATATGCAAATCTTCAACCGTTGGGGCGAGTTGGTGTTTGAAACCGACAACGCGAAAGAAGGTTGGGATGGCGTGATTAAAGACAGGGAGCAACAGCTTGGCGTGTTTGTGTGGAAAGTTGAATACCAAACCTCCAACATGAAAAAGAACCGCTACGAAAGCGGTAATGTTACCTTAGTAAGGTGATATTGGATTCAATAGTTTTTCACTACAAACCGACTAAACATATAAACTTTGTTGATTGGCAGATGCGAACACACACCAACTCAACCTTATCTGTCTTCGGTATTTTCTCCAAAGGAGAAGACAAATGGAAAATAGCTTTTCGTGAGGAGCAAACAGCCAATTCAAAGCACAGCAACAATTTGAATATTTTAGTCGGCAAATAGTAATTTTCAGTCTTTGCTAAGTGAAAGGCAAAAAAAAATCCCGCTTTTGTAAGCAGGATTTTCTTTGGGTCGTGAGTCTGTCGGGATTCGAACCCGAGACCCATACATTAAAAGTGTATTGCTCTACCAGCTGAGCTACAGACTCGCTTTTTTTCAAAGCGGGTGCAAATATAGTCCGATGTATAAAACCGCCAAACTTAATTTTCACTTTGCTGAAATAATTTTAAACAGCTTCTAAGCAACGCTAAGTTTTTTGTATGTTATTGTGCTGTTACATATAAATGTTTCGCGGGATGTAAAAGGTTTTCAATCTAACCCCAAAGCCACTATTCTTTTGCTTACTAAATCAAGATACTCTTCTTTCATTTTATCACTCAAAAAAGACTGCTCTATCAGTTGCACCCATTGCGTTTGCGAAGCCTGAATTTTACCAAGCACACCATCAATTACCTTATCATTCAAGCCTAATCTTTGCTTTGCGTAATAATCAATAAAATGCTCTCGTGTCAGCCTTCTTTTTTTGCCTGCCAAAGGCAAAGCAATTTCTTCCGTTACGCCCTGCATCGCGATGGAAGTATTCAGCAAATCGTAAGCAGGCGACAATTCTGTTTTTCCGTTTCGGCTGATAACCGAAAAATTTTTGAGGTGCATATCTTCATTGCCAATCAAAAAGCTGAAAAGCGTCAGGCGCAGCAACTTCAGTTTTTCGATTTGCGGAAAAGTGCAGAACTGCTCTACAACGGCAGCAATTTTTTCCATGCTGAAATTGTATTTTGTTTCGCGTGTGTTTTGGCTCAACTGCGCAAAATCTTCCGTTGCCACTTTTCTTCCGCGCGGCTCGCGGTCAAATCTTTTTATGAAATAAGTTAGCGAACCGTCTTTGCTCCAGAGCATTCCGTGCAATGGCGTTTCAATGCCCGCAACCGCAGCCATTTTCATGCTTACATCTTCATTCTGCGGCAACTCGGGAAACAAATCGCCTTGCGGTTTAAGAATAAAAACTCCGCCTGTGTCCACCAATTCAAATTGTTGTTCGGCAACATTTAATTTAGCGCTTAGCTTTGGCTGAACACCTTGAATACTAAGCTTGGACGCACGCGCGGCTGCTTCGTTTCGCTGCTCTTCCGAAGAATAGGGCAGCAGTTTCAAATCCTCCAGATTGGGCGAAAGCATTTTCAAGCCGCTTTCCGAATAGCGTTTTTTACCGCATGGCTGATATGTAATCGGGCAATAATTCATACTATATTTTTTTGTTCGGGTTTTTGAAAGCAGCCTTAACTAAACGACATTCGGGCTTACCGTAACCGCGCCTACCAAATCACCGCCTGTTGCGGCAAGCTGACTGAACAAATCATTTTTATCAATCTTTCTTTGTTTTAAAAGCGATTCCAGCATCATTCCTTCGGGTAGCAATCCGTCAAAAAAAGGCGGAAATTTATTCCACTCATATTTCTTTTGAGTAACAGGCATTGTAAGCGAAACGGGCGCGCCTGCATAGTCTTCAAAATATTCAAACGAATATTTTCCTGTATATTCCTCTTCCGAAAACAAGCCCGCGGGCTGCTGCAACACATATACTTTAAGCTGCTTCATACAAATCGTTTTTAAAATCATTCATTAAAGGACTGATAAAATGCAATTGAATATTCAGGGCGTGAAAAACTTTCAGCAATGAATTTAGCTGAACAGTTTCTTTACCTTTTTCAATATCAAAAACAACAGTTTTTCCTATTGAGGCATGAGCCGCCAATTCGTTTTGTGTCAATTTTGCTTTTTTGCGATGGAAGCGAACCAATTTTCCTATCAGTTTAAATTCATCCATTTTATACTATTATAGCGGTAAAAATAGCAAAAAATATGATATTCAGATAGAAAAATGTCATTTTTTCAATATTTTACTATTATGGCAGTAAAAAATGGGTATTTACACTAAAAATAGCATAAATAGAGGCTAAAATGGCTATTTGTTATTCTATAGCAGTAAAAAACGAAAAAATAATTTTATTCCACTATCACCACATCTTCATCTTTCAACTCAAATTTTTCATCTCTGAATCGAAGCAACAATCTTGCAACTGTTGCCACATCGCGTTGGCAATATGAAACTATGCGGGGCAAATCGTTTTCGTGCCAGTAAACACGCGCAACATCTTTTCCTTCAATATCTTCTTTAGGCGATGGAATGCCAAGCACATAAGCCATCAGCTTTAGTGAAGTGTAATTTTTATAGTCGCCAAACCGCCACAAATGAAGCGTATCAACACTTTGCAGTTCCCACGGCTTTTTACCCGAAAAATTCAAAAGTGCCGGCAAAGCGATTTTACTAATCATCATTCTTCTACATAAATACGGAATATCAAATTCGCGGATGTTATGCCCCGCAAAAACAAAATTTCTATTTTGCTTAAAAAGCTGATTCAGCAATGCGGAAAAAGATTGTAGCAATGCGGTTTCATCATCGCCTGAAAAAGATTTTATTCTGAACTTGAAACCATCGTGGTGTTTATGAAAATACCCGATTGAAATACAAATTACTTTTCCGAATTCGGCATAAATACCTGCACGTTTTTCAAAACTCTCGGCTTGTGTTTCCTCCTCAATTTTTAGTAGCTGATGTTTGGATGCCCACAAGCCTTGCATCTCGGCAGGAGATTGGTGAAACTGTTTCCAACGCGGCACAGTTTCAATATCAATTACCAAAAGATGATCGAGCGGAAGATGTTGCATACATGATTCGTTTAATCTTTAAAAATGTATTTTCTTTAAACTGATATTACAAGCGTGTATGTTATTATTGCTTAACAAATGTGCATTTCACACAACTAAGTGGATAGCTTTCGCAATAAATATAAAACAGCTTACGTTACATTTGCTCAAAATAAAAATAAAATGGAAAACCAAGGAAGCAGTAAAAAATTCTACATCATTATTATCGTTCTTCTTTTGCTGATGAACGTTGTTGCGGGATATTTTCTATTCACAGAAAACACTGCAAAAAAAGAATTGGAAGTTGCAAAACAGGAATTGGATAATCAGTATCAGGGTGTGCTTACAGAATTGGAAGCACGCAAATCTGAGTTGGAGCAATACAAAGGAAAAAATGCTGAATTAGACAGCACAATTGTTGCCCGCCAAACGGAAATAGATCAATACAAATCCGAGATTGAAGGCTTGCTGAAAAAAGGCAGAATTACTTCTGCCGAACTTGGAAAAGCGCGTCAATTGATTGAAAAACTGAAAGCTGAAAACAAGGAACTTCAAGGCAAAGTTGAAGAATTGACCGCTGCAAACGAAATGCTGACACAGGAAAACCAAACACTTGGACAAACGCTTGAAAAGGAAAAACAAACCGCTGCAACGCTGTCGGAAGAAAAACAAAATCTCAGCAAGAAAGTGGCTCTTGGTGCATTGATAAAACCCGCCAATCTTAAAATTACGGGTGTAAACGTTAAGAATAACGGTAAAGAAACTGAAACCACGAAACTGAAAAATGTGGACAAATTGAAAATCACTTTTGAAACGGGCGAGAACAAAATTACAGACAAAGGAAGTTTGAAATTTTATCTGAGGGTAATCAATCCGAAAGGCGAAACAATTGCGGTGCGCGACCAAGGGTCGGGAACTTTCAAACTTGCTGATTCGGGTGATGAAGTTCAATACAGTCGCATAGCAGATATTGACTATCAGCAAAGCAATAAAAAAGTTTCTATTGACTGGAGCAGCAACATCACACAGGAAGGAACTTACAAAGTTGAAGTTTATCAAAGCGGCTATCTGATTGGAAAAGGCGAGGTGAAATTGAAATAGGATATTCCACTCAATAAAAAAAGCGGGCTGAAACAACGTTTCAGCCCGCTTTTTTTATTGAGCAATGATATGAAAGAAGAAAAATTTAAAGTTCAGCAACCGCTTTCTTCATTTTGTCTTTCAAGGCATCGCTGATGGATACTAAAGGAAGGCGAAGATGGCTTTCGCAAACACTTTGCAGTTCCAAAGTATATTTTACACCGCCCGGATTTCCTTCGGCAAACAACATATCTGTAATGTCATTTAGTTTATAGTGAAGTTGTTTTGCCTCATCAAAATTTCCTGCCAATGCTTTGCGCACCATTTCGGTAAAAATCGTTGGAAACGCTTGCCCCACAACAGAAATTACTCCATGAAATCCATAAGCAATTAAGCCTAATGTAATGTTGTCATCACCACTGATTAGCAGAAAATCTTTCGGAGCATTTTTTACCAATTGCATGGCTTGCGTAAAATCACCGCTTGCTTCTTTTATGCCGATGATTTTTGATTCTTCGCGCGCTAATTGCAAAGCTGTGGAAGCGGCAATATTTGAGCCTGTTCTTCCCGGCACATTGTATAAAAGAATCGGCAGCGGTGATGCCGCAGCAACTGCTTTGTAATGCGCCAAAATACCTTGTTGTGTCGGCTTATTGTAATACGGACTGACACTCAAAATTGCATCAATGCCCGTGAAATCCTGCGCTTGAATATCTTTGATTAACTCCGCAGTGTTGTTGCCGCCAAACCCTGCTACAACCGGCACTCTGCCTGCGTTGTGGGCTACTGTGAATTTCAAAATCTCCCGCTTTTCTTCTTTTGAAAGTGCTACCGATTCGCCCGTTGTTCCTAACGAAACAAGATACTCTACTCCGCCATTTATGGAGTGGTCAATTACTTTTCCTAACCCTGCAAAATCAATTTCGCCTTTGTGGTTAAATGGCGTTACTAATGCAACTCCCGTGCCTGATAATTTACTTCTAATCATTTTTTACTTGGTTTAATAATGTGATAGATTGTTTTAAATTTTCTTCCATTGAATTTTTATCTGAAGGCTTTATCATCAACTCAAAACAGTTAGTTTTTTCAGGGTGATAAATTCCGACTCTGCACGTTGCCTGTGCGGTTAATGCAACAAATTCCAACGGCAAATTTTCGTGTTGAAACAGTGCAAAAAGCACATCCATTTTCTTGTCGCAAAACTGCTCAACAATTTCACCGGTGGGCTTGTAAGTAATTCCAACTTCTTTACTTGAAAAGGTGTTGGGTTTGGCTATTGTATTTTTTTCTTTAGGCAAATAAGCAAGCGTTTCTACCTGAATGTTTTTTTGCCTGAAATTTTCGGCAAATTTTTCTACCGCTGAAACATCATCGGCAGCAGTTCCGTCATAAACAATGCCTACCGATTTTGCTTCCGCAAAACTGATTAGCTGATGTTTGAATTTTGTTGAAGGGTGATGCTTCACCGCGCTGTAAAAGAAAAAGCGCATCAACTGATACCAATAGTTCATCGTTCAATTGCTTCGGTTGCGGCTGCGTAAACACCAATTTTAGAATACTTGTCAATACGCGCCATAATGCGCTCATCGGGTGTCATGGCTTTGAGTTCATCCAAATGTTTTACGATGGTTTTCTTCAACGTTTTTGCCATGTCTTTCGGGCTGCTGTGCGCACCGCCTGTCGGCTCTTTCACAATGCCGTCAATGATGTTGAACTTCAACAAATCCTGTGCGGTTGGTTTCAATGCTTCGGCAGCTTTTTCTTTATGCTCCCAAGTGCGCCACAAAATTGACGAACAGGATTCGGGTGAAATAACCGAGTACCAGGTATTTTCCAACATCAACAATCTGTCGCCAACGCCAATGCCCAATGCTCCGCCCGATGCGCCTTCGCCAATCACAATGCAAAGTACAGGCACTTTCAATCGCACCATTTCAAACAAGTTTCGCGCAATAGCTTCTCCCTGCCCGCGCTGCTCTGCTTCGGCACCGGGATACGCGCCCGGAGTGTCAATTAAAGTTACAATCGGCTTGTTGAATTTCTCTGCCAGCTTCATTAACCGCAACGCTTTTCGGTAGCCTTCGGGATTGGGCATTCCGAAGTTTCTGTACTGGCGCATTTTGGTGTTGATGCCTTTCTGATGCCCGATAAACATTACCGATTCACCGTTCAGATTTCCGAATCCGCCAACGATTGCTTTGTCATCTTTAAAATGCCTGTCGCCATGCAACTCAACAAAATTTTCACACATATATTCCGTGTAGAAAAGCGTGTAAGGTCTTTCGGGATGGCGGCTCACCTGAATACGTTGCCAAACAGTGAGATTGGAATAAATTTCGCGCTGCTTCTCTTTGATACACTTTTCAATTTCACTGATTTTATCGCTCATATCCACACCGCTGCGTTCCTGCACCTGCTTCAATTTTTCGCGCTCTTCCACAAGTGCGGCAACAGGCGATTCAAAATCTAAGAATGTCATTTATATTAGGTTTACTTATTGATAATCATTTCATAATCGCTCAAGGTCGGGCAGCGAAAATAAGCGTTCGCAAACAATTTTTTCATAAACACTTGCTTTCAATCATTAAGCCTTTATATTTGCGCTCCCTAAACGGGAAAAGGACCGGTAGTTCAGTTGGTTAGAATGCTGCCCTGTCA
>CAZSEG010000098.1:0-12414 GCA_964605875.1 uncultured Chitinophagaceae bacterium | reverse complement strand
ATTCGGGCGAAAGGTCGGTGTCGTACCGTTCTTCCACCAATTTTTTTGCACCGCTAGCGTGAACAAAAAAATCTGCTTTTACGCCATCCTTGCCATTGGCTCTGCCGTTAAATCCTTTAGATAAATAAATCAAATCCTGCCCGACATGAAAGGCATCTTCGGCATTTGCCCAAGCCAAGCCATA
This sequence comes from uncultured Chitinophagaceae bacterium, assembly GCA_964605875.1. Lineage (GTDB taxonomy): Bacteria > Bacteroidota > Bacteroidia > Chitinophagales > LD1 > UBA7692. The sequence continues at coordinate 12,230 of CAZSEG010000098.1, read as the reverse complement.
GCCTACTTCGGCATCAGTTTTTGCAAAAATGTGCGGCACGCCAAAACTGTCGCGAACGATGGTTACATTTTCAGGAGAAACGGTTTGCGACAGAACCGCGCAAGGAAACAACAGCAGCAACAAATACTTCATCATTATTTTTTTGAAGCTGCAATAATAGTTGGTTGCAATGATTACTTGCTGGAAAGATGAATGATAAAATGGTTAATTATTTATTCTACAAAAAACCTGCACATTTTTTTGAGTACGCTTGTACGAAGTATTTAGTATTAAGATGAATACAAAATTGAAGATGAATTGAGTTGTTGTCTTTATACTTTATACTATCTACTAAATACGAACGGTTTAAATAGATTTGCGGCAATGATTAAGAATAAGTTGTTGCTTGCCTTTTTGTGTTGCGTTGCGAATCTTTTTGCGCAAAAAGATGAATTTGTAACGGACAAAAACTTCAACAATGCCATACTTATTGCTCCGGCTTTTACCGCGCAATTTCCGTTGATGGATATGCAAAAAAGATTCGGGTATAATTCGCAATTAGGCGGTTCGCTCAGTTATCAGTTGCGCAAGCATTGGCACATTGGCGCGGATGCAGGTTTTATGTTTGGCACCAAAGTAAAAGAGGATTCAGTTTTAAATAAAATTTCTACTTCGCAGGGCAGCTTTATCGGGGTGCAAAACGGAACTTTGGTGAATGTTTATTTACAGGAAAGAGGTTTTACTGTAAAGGCTTTCTTTGGAAAAACAATTGTGTTCAGCAAGAATCCTTTGAATCATTCGGGTTTGCTGTTGCTTACGGGAGTTGGCTTTATGCAGCACAAAATATTGATTGATGTGCGCAAAGAAACCGTTCCTCAACTCAACAGCACTTACAGAAAAGGTTACGACCGCCTGACGAATGGTCCCGTGATTTCGCAATTTATTGGCGGCATTTATTTAAAGCACAAAAAGTGGCTGTCGTTTTATGGTGGCGTGCAGGCGGATATTGCTTTTACACAAAGCAGAAGACCAATGAATTTTGATACGCAAACTACTAATACTCAAAAACGAATTGACCTTTTAATCGGGGTAAAATTAGGGTGGATTATTCCCGTATTCAAGAAGAAGGAAATGGACTAACGCAGTTCTTTCTGCTTTAGAATTGCTTCAATTGCTTTGGTTAGTTCTATCTTTTCTCCCAACATGTTTTTTACTTCAAAATAATGCAGTGTATATGGAATGATACGCACGAAATAAGCATTGTTTACCTCATAGTTCATTCTGTCTTTTTGAAATTGATTGGCTTTGCGTGTAGTTGCTTTTATCTTAGAAGTGCTGCTCCTGAATACCGATTCCCGCTTTTCTTTATTGACCTTTTCTATAAGTGTTTTCTGTTTGTTCAGGAAGGTATAAAGCTTTTCAAAAATGCATTGTTGTTTGAGTACATCTCTTGTGTTTAGCAGTTTAGTTTTTTGCGCAAAAAGCAAACTTGCTTTGTTGGCTAAAGCATCGCAAAGCGCTTCTTCGTAAATATATGGAATGCGTTTTTGCTGCGATCGAATGTGCTGATGCGTTGCTTCGTGAAATACAATAAAAGTGATTGCTTCGTCAGGGTAGGAAAGCAGCTTATGATTAAGTTGCGCATCGGAGGTTCCCGCAGTTTTATACAAAAGCGTATGGTAGCCTTTTGCTTTCAACTGATTGATTTTTGCGGTTGCAGAATCTTCAATTGTATAGAACCAAAAATCCTTTCCTGTTTCGTGTGCAGTTTTAATAGAATCGCTGTAAGAAGCATAGATGTAGTTATACATTTTGTCTTCTCCTGTATTTTTCCATGTCATGTAAAAACTATCGGCAATGTTCAGTTTCAGGTCGTGCGTAATGAAGTTTCTGAGCGAATCAATCAGTTGGATTTGGCGTTGATAGTTTGTATTGCTTTGAGCAAAAGCGGTTTTGCACAAAAGGGAAAACACAACAAGAAGCAAAACGAATTTTGCCCGAAAAAACTCGCGATGAAAAATGCGCAATTAATTATCTATTATTTAATATGCAGTTGATTTGTTCAATAAGTAATTTAGGTTTGTTCACTTCGTAATCGTAATTATCTACTCTTACTTTAACTAAGGGGTGCATTTTTAAATATAAAAGTGTTGCTTCGTCTATAGGGACTGATATCGTGTAGTAATAAATACTATTATTAGTTCCTTGAGTGAATGCTTCTCCTGAAGTAACATTTGTGATTTGATACTTGTAATTAAAAACTTTTAATACACTATCTTGAGTTTTAAGATAGATAATATCATTCTCTTTTATAGATGATAAACTGCCTCTTTCTGAGTAAAAATTTAAAATTGTGATTTGATTAACTTTACTGACTGACATTTTAAAGTAGTACATTGGTGACATGCCTTCAGAAGGGCGCTTTCCAATTTTTACTAATTCATTAGATATAATTTTGTCATTAGTCATTTCATCAACTTTCGAGATACATTGTCCAAAGGATAAAGTTGAAATAACAGAAAGTAGTGTAGTAATAATTGTTATTGTTTTTTTCATGGTAGATATTTTATAAGCAAGGCTTTAATACCTTATGTAATACAAACCTACTTCCCTCTTTTATTCAATTCATCTCTGATGCGCGCAGCTTTCTCATAGTCTTCGCCATCAATAGCCGCCAACAATTGTTTATGCAGTTCATCATCCGTCATTCCCGCATAATTTGAACTGCCCGATGGCACAGGTTGCGGATTGGTAAGCTCGGCAATTTCCTGCTCCAAACTTTCTGTTTCGTTAGGGTCGGCTTCCACACCTGCTTCCAGCAAAATACTTTCTTCTACAAATATCGGGCAATGAAAGCGCACTGCCATTGCCAAAGCATCGGATGTGCGCGAATCAATATCGTATTCTTCTCCGTTTTGTTCGCATATCAGATTGCTGTAGAAAACACCGTCCTGCAATTTGCTGATGTAAACTTGCTTGAGGTTTATATCAAAAGTATCGCACATCATTTTAATCAGGTCGTGCGTTAGCGGGCGCGAAGGGCGCATATTATCTAAAGCCACTGCAATCGCCTGTGCCTCAAAGCCGCCAATTACTATCGGCAGCCTGCGTGTGCCGCCCACTTCGCCCAACACTACCGCAAAAGAATGTGATTGTGTTACGCTGTGCGATAAGGCTATAATTTCTAATTCAACTTTGTTCATCAGGTGAAATTCTTTGTTTGACGCTGAGGCTTCATTTTGAATGAAAAAGCAAACATCATTCATAAAAACAATTGCAAACTAATCAGTTTATTGAACTCTGAAAATAAAAAATGCCATGCGCTGCGGCACGGCATTTTATTTTAATTTCAAATACACTTAGTGCGCTGATTTAAACTTCTTAAATTCTTCAATAAACTTTGGCATCACTTCAAAAGCATCACCAACAATACCGTAGTCGGCAGCTTTGAAAAACGGAGCTTCGGGGTCGTTGTTGATTACAACAATCACTTTGCTTTGGTTCACACCTGCAAGGTGCTGGATTGCACCTGAAATACCAACTGCGATATACAAGTTCGGGCGAACAGTAATACCTGTTTGACCAACGTGCTCGTGGTGCGGACGCCAGTCCACATCAGCTACTGCGCGGGAACAAGCCGTTGCTGCACCCAACTCCGTAGCGAGGTTTTCAACCATCCACCAGTTTTCAGGACCTTTCAATCCGCGACCACCGCTTACTACCAGTTCAGCTTCGGTTAATGGAATAGTGCCTGTTACTTTTTCAACACCTTTTACTTTTGTTGTAAAGTCTGCATCGCTTACGCTTGGTGTAAATGCTTCAACAGCAGCCGTTCCTTCGCCTTTCACGATAGGGAATGAGTTTGGCGTTAATGCAACTACTTTTTTATCGGTTGCAATTTGGTAAGTTGCTGATGCTTTACCTGAGAATACGCTTTTCTTCACGCTTAATGAATTGCCTGATAATACAGGCAATTCAGCAGCGCCAGGCACATAACCCGCGCTCAAACGCACTGCAATTCTTGGCGCTAATAATTTTCCGTTTTGGTTGAAAGAAACCACTACTAATGTAGCTCCTGCTTTTTCAGCAGCTTCGGCAGCAGCTTTAGCAAACAACTTAGAATCGAAACCGTTGAAACGGTTATCATTGGCATGTAATACTTTCTTTACACCTACTTTACCCAAAGCAGCCAAATCATCGGCTGAGGCTTCGCCCAACACAACAGCTACTGATTCAACGCCTGCTCCTTCGGCAGTTTTTGAAGCATAAGCAGCAGCTTCCAATGAAGCCTTTTTTACTTTTCCTTCCGATACTTCTACAAATGTTAGTACACTCATTTTTATTGATTATTTTTTATTGATGATTGATTATTTAGTATTGAGTTTTAGTATTGAGTTTTAGTATTAAGTATGAAGACTTTTATCCTCGCAACTCGTTACTCACGACTCGCTACTTGATTTAGATAACTTTTGCTTCTTCATGTAATAAGCGAACCAATTCAGCCACATTATCAGGGCTTACTAATTTCACTTGTTTAGCTTTTTCGGGCAATGAGAATGCAGTGATGGTTGTTCTTGCCGCAGTACCCGAAGCTGCAACCACTTGCAATGGTTTTGTTCTTGCCGACATAATACCTTTCATGTTCGGGATACGTGCTTGCGCCAAATCTTTAGTAGCACCAACCACCAAAGGAAGTTTCACTTCAACAACTTCCGTTCCGCCTTCAATTTCACGGTTCAGTGTTGCTACTCCGCCTTCCACTTCTAATTTATTTACCAACGCAACGGCAGGCAAATCCAGCAATTCTGCAAGCAAGCCCGTTACCTGAAAACTGTTGAAGTCAATAGTTTCTTTTCCGGTGATAATCAAATCGTAGTTTTCTGTTTTTGCATGATTGGCAATTTCGCTTGCCACCACAAACGCATCCGTTGGATCTACGTCCACACGCACAGCGCGGTCTGCGCCAATCGCCAACGCCTTGCGAATGATTTGCTCATTGTCAGCCGCGCCAACATTGATAACCACTACTTCGCCACCATTCTTTTCTTTCAACTCGATAGCGCGTGTAAGCGCGTACCACTCATCGGTCGGGTTCACAATAAAAGTAACGCCATCGGCATTGAACTTTGTGTTGTTGTCAACAAAAGCGATTTTGGAAGTTGTATCCGGCACTTTTGTAATTGGAACAAGTATCTTCATTGTATCTAAAATTGATGTTTTTAAAAAATTGCGGTGCGAAAGTAATCGAAACGCGATAGTATCAAAACAATAGTTGCCTCAAATGGCTTGGTGTGGATGGAATGTTGGTATCAATCAAAATATTGGGAAACCAAATAGGAAAGATAATGCGCAGATTGGTTTTAACCAAAGCATTATCTCCTATTTACATTTCTTTGCTGGATCAATTAATGTTGAGTAGAGCCGCATTTGTCTTATTGTTTTTTGTGTTGATTGCACTTTCGGGTCGCGGTCAGTCACTTAGCAATCTCCGCAGCAAAACATTTACTGTCGGTTCCGATTCCCTGAAATTAGATTCGTTGAGCTTAGTGCCCGGGCAAGTGTTTTTGTATCAGAACGGCATACCTGTAGATACTTCGGCTTACACACTTTTTCCATTTCAATCATTATTGATTTGGAAACAAAAACCCGCTGGTGAAATCAATGTGCGCTATCGCGTTTATCCTTTTGCATTCGGGCAAAAGAAATTCAGGAAAGATTATGCTGCCTACCGCGAATCGCAGAGCAGTTTTGTGATGCGCCCTTACGAATACAAAGCGGTTGAAACCGCTGAAGAATTTTTCGACTTCGGCACTTTAGATTACAACGGAACTTTTTCTCGGGGCTTGCAGTTTGGCAACAATCAGGATGTGGTTTTGAACTCACAGTTCAATCTTCAACTCAGTGGCGAAGTGGCAAAAGACTTAGACATCACTGCTGCGCTCACGGATAATAATGTTCCGTTTCAGCCCGATGGAAACACACAGCAGATTCAGGAGTTTGACAAGATTTTCATTCAGCTTCAATACAAAAAGAAACATCGCCTTACGGCTGGTGATTTTGATTTGTTCAATACACCGCAATCTCATTTTTTAAAGTTCTCTAAAAAGCCGCAAGGCGGTTGGTATCAGGGTGATTTAGATTTTAAAGAATGGGGCAAAGCAAGAGTAAATGCTGCGGGAGGCATCATGCGCGGCAAGTTTGCGCGCAACACTTTAGCCGTAAGCGAAGGCAATCAGGGACCCTACAAATTGTTTGGCGCAAATGGCGAAAGTTTCATTGTGATTCTTGCCAACACTGAAGAGGTTTTTATCAATAATGTAAAGATGAAGCGCGGTGCCGACCACGACTACGTGATTGACTACAACACTGCTGAAATCCGCTTCACGCCAAAGCGCATTATCACACGCGATTTGCGCGTGGTAGTTGAGTTTGAGTACACCAACAATAATTTTCTGCGCTCGGTGGTGTTTGCCAATGCCGAATGGGAAACAAAGTATGTGAACGCGCGACTAAACATTTACAGCGAGCAGGACAGCAAAAACCAAACCATCAGCCAAAGTTATGACGACAACAAGCGCAGTTTTCTTTCCACTATTGGCGATAGCGTGCAGAATGCTTTTTACCCGACTGTGGACAGTGTGTTGTATGATGCCAATCGCATTCTGTATGCTTTGAAAGATACGCTCGGCTACGACTCCGTTTTAGTGTATTCCAATGAACCTGCAATTGCTTATTACACTGCGGCATTTACTTTAGTGGGCGATGGCAAAGGTGATTATGTGCCTTCGGCTTCGCTTGCCAATGGAAGGGTTTTTGCATGGGTAAAGCCTGACACAATCGGTGGCGTAATTTTCAGAAGAGGGAATTACACGCCCGCAGTTTTGTTGCCTGCTCCGCAAATGAGTCAGATGTACACTTTGGCAACCGATTTTAAGATTTCGGAAAAGCACATTATCACTACCGAAGGAGCTATCAGCAACAATGATGTGAACACGCTTTCGCCAAATGATAACGCGGACAATTTTGGTGGCGCGGCAAAAATAAATTACAAAGGCAGCATTGATTTAAAGCGTGACACTGTTGGCAAATCCCAATCATTGAATATTGAAGCGGGTTATGAATTTGTGCAGGCGCGTTTCAGGACTGTAGAGCGTTTTCGCGTGATGGAATTTAACCGCGAATGGAATACTACTGCCTTTGTTGCGCCCGGCAATGAGCATCTCACAAACCTTAATGCAACTTACAATATCGGCAGCGAGGTGAGCGTGAATTATCGTTTTAGAAACTATTTGCAGCAAAACAATTTCACAGGTTTTGAAAATGGTTTTGGCGCAACTATGAACAAAAATGATGTTCGCCTCAATTCATTCACAACCATTATGAATGGAAATGGGGGAGGGGTGAAGTCACTTTTTATCCGCCCTCAGTTGGATATTAACTATGGTATCAAAAAAGCAAAAGGATTCAGAATCGGTGCAGCAATCAATCATGAAATAAACGAGCAGCGCGATACACAAAATGATTCATTGAATGTCGCATCTTATTTGTGGCAGAACTACAAATTGTATTTAGTAAGCCCCGACAGTATGCGCAACAAATTTGGTGTGGAGGGCTTGCTGCGTATGGAGCACAAGCCCGTAGGTAAAAACTTTGAAAGCCCTTTCTTTTACGGGCAAACCGTGAATGTTTTCGGCAATATCAATACATTGAAAAATCAAACACTCAACTACACTTTGAGTTATCGTTATGCCTATAATAAGGATTCAGCCTCATCTCTTAATTATTCCAGACATTATTATTTGGGCAGAATAGATTACACTTTTAATGTGTGGAAAGGTTTGCTGCGCTCCACTACTTTGTATGAAATTGGCAGCGGTCGCGAACAAAAGATTCAGCTTACTTATCAGGCTTCGCCCACCAACACGGGCGACTATGTTTGGAAGGATGCCAATGGCGATGGCATCAAGCAATTGGATGAATTTGTGGTGTCGCCTTTTCGCGAAGATTCTTCTTACATAAAAGTGTTTGCGGTTACACCCGAATCTGTTCCGGTGAGCATCACAAATTTTACTCAAACATTTAATATCAATCCTGCGGTTTTGCTTAGTAGAAAATCAGGAAAGTGGGCAAAATTTGGCAGCCGTTTTTCACTTTTTGCCAGCATGGAAATTCAAAAGAAAACCTTTGCGCAGGGCAGCAAGAATGCAGGCAATATTTTCAATCCTTTTCCTACATCTTTAAACAATAATTTGTTGGTCAGTATCCTTAACAGCAATCGCGCTTCTGTTTACTTCAATCGCTTAGACCCCAAGTATGGCGCGCAGTTTGACTTCTCGTATATTCAAAGCAAAGTGTTGCTTACAAGCGGTTATGAAGAACGGTTTTCGCAATCGCAGGGTGTAACGCTTCGATATAATATTATTACTCCGCTTACGCTTCAAACCACCTACACGAATGGTGTTCGCGCCAACACTTCCGACTTTTATATTCTTCAACGCTATCGCTTCTACTTCAACCAAACGAATACCGAGTTTTCGTATCAGTACAAAACAGATTTCCGCATATCGCTCAATTATCTTTTTGCGCAAAAAATCAATCCTTCGGATTCCGTAGGCAAGCAATCGGCAAACATTCACCAAGCGGGCATTTCGGGCAGGTACAACCGCTCGGATAAGCTTTCGTTTGAAGCGAAATTCACTTACGCATCCATTCTTTACCGCGACAGGGATTTCCGCAATCAGCAATTGGAATATGCCATGTTGGAAGGCTTGCAAAACGGCAATAATTTAGTGTGGAACGCAGTGATAGAATACAGGGTAACCCAAGCCGTGCTGCTCACTTTTGTTTATGACGGAAGAAAAACGGGAATTGCAAAACCCGTTCATTCGGGCAGGGCAGAGTTGCGGGCTATTTTTTGAGGATGGTATAATATCTGTGAAAATCTAAAAATTCATTTCCAATAAACCTTTCATTAAGCGCAAATTGATTTTGTTCGCGAACAATTTTTTCTAAATGAAGACATGGTCTGTAATTGCAATTATTGTGCTGCTTTTGGGCGGTATAATTTTCTATAATAAAGTAGTGAAATCGGCACCTGAAAGCGGAATGGCGGCAGGTGGCGGCAAGGGAATGGCAGGTCAGCCGATGCCCGTGTCGGCTATTGTTGTGCAGCCGCAAAACGTAAACAGCACCGTGCAGGCAAGCGGCACTTTGCTGGCAAATGACGAAGTGGAACTGAAGCCCGAAACAAGTGGCAGAATCACGGTTTTAAATATTCGTGAAGGAGAGTTTGTGCAAAAAGGAACTTTGCTGCTAAAGCTGAATGATGCCGATTTGCAGGCGCAGTTGCGCAAGCTGAAATTGCAAAAGGAAACCGCAGCACGAAGCGAAGAGCGATTGAAAAAATTATTGGCGATAAATGGCGTTGGGCAACAAGATTATGATGTTGCGCTTACGCAACTCAACAACATCGTTTCGGATATCCAACTGCTGGAAGCGCAAATTGAGAAAACAGAAATCCGTGCGCCTTTCAACGGAAAAATTGGGTTACGCAATGTGAGTGCCGGTGCATATATTCAACAAGGCGTTACGGTTACAACCTTAGTTTCTACCGACAGGTTAAAGGTGGATTTTTTCATCCCCGAAAGATACAGTTCGGTGATTGCAACAGGAACGACATTGGAGTTGGAGGTTGAAGGTTTCAAACAAAAATTTGCCGCCAAAGTTGTGGCAACAGAACCTAAAATTGAATTGAGTTCACGCAGCGTAAAAGTGCGGGCAAGTGTAGAAAATGCTTCTGCTAAACTTTATCCGGGCGCATTTGCAAAAGTGAATCTGAATGTGAAGAGCGAAGCTGCGTTAATGATTCCTACCAACATTGTTATTCCCGAAGCGAGAGGAAAAAAACTGATGCGCTACAACAACGGCAAAGCAGAAGCGGTGATGGTGGAAACAGGATTGCGCACACAGGATGATGTGCAGATTCTTTCGGGCATCAAAGCCGGTGACACCATTATCAGCAGCAGTATCATGTTTTTGAAACCCGATGCTGATGTGAAGTTGTTGGGCATTGACGGAGGCAGGTAAACCTTTTTTATTGATGCAACAAGTTTTTTGATGTCGTACAAAACTTTTTCTGTTCCGCTTTTAAAGTCCGGTTTGCTTTCGCCATTGATGAAAGACTATTTAGGTAAACCGGCAATTGTGCAATCGCTTTATGAATATGCGCCTGCGGAGTCTTCTGTTGTGTTTGCCGCGCAGCAGAAAAAACAGCAGCAGGTAAACCGAAAGTTGCTGACGGATGTTTTGCAGAAACAATACAAAGACTTTGATGTTTCGGAGGCAACCAAACAAAATATAGCACTGTTGAATGATGAAAATACATTCACGGTAACTGTTGCGCATCAGCCGAGTTTGTTGTTGCATCCTGCTTATTACGCCAATAAAATTGCAAGCGCGATTGCATTGGCAAATGATTTAAACAAAAGCGAAAAATCATTTCGTTTTGTGCCTGTGTTTTGGCTTGGCAGCGAAGACCACGACTTTGATGAGTTAGGTAAGGCAAAAATATTCGACAAAGAAATTGTTTGGCAAACTGAATGTAAAGGCGCGCTCGGCAGGTATTCTTTGGCGGGTTTAAAAGAAGTGCATGAACAGGCGAAAGCAATCACCGGTGAAACCGGTTTTGCGCAATTGCCGGATGCCGGATTGAATAAATGCAAAACATTTGGCGAGTACACGCGCTACTTGTTGAACGGGCTTTTTGGTAAATACGGACTGGTGATTTTAGATCAGGATGATGTGCAATTAAAACAATCGTTTGCGCATATTATTGAAGAAGAATTGTTTCAATCAACAGCGCAAAAAGTATTGCAAGAGAATGTTGATTTTCTTCAAACCAACTATAAACTTCAGGCAACACCGCGCGAGATAAATTTCTTTTACTTAGGTGAAAATTTCAGAGAGCGGATTGTGCGCAATGAAGCGGTAACGGGGTTTTCCGTATTAAATCAGAACATATTTTTTTTGGATGCAGAAATGAAAGCTGAAATACAGTTGCACCCCGAAAGGTTCAGCCCGAATGTTATTTATCGCCCGTTGTTTCAGGAGTTTGTTCTGCCCAATATTGTGTTTGTTGGCGGTGGTGCGGAATGTAGCTATTGGCTGCAACTGAAACCTCTTTTTCATCATTACAAAGTAATGTATCCATTGATATTGCACCGCCCGCCTATGGCTGTAATTTCTGCTTCGGCACAAAAGAAAATGGATAAACTGAATGTGCAGGCGGAAGACTTGTTTCAGCCGGTTGATACGTTTGTAAACAACTACATCGAATCGCAATCGAGTGTGAATTTATCTTTGGAGGAAGCGAAAAAATCTATCGTGGATTTGTTTGAAAATATAACTGCTACGGCTACGGCAATTGATGCAACACTTACGCAAAGTGTGCAGGCGGAAAAGCAAAAACAGCTTAATTCCATCGAGCAATTGGAAGGGAGATTTCTGAAAGCGCACAAACGCAAGAATGAAACACTTGTAACACAATTGCGCTCGCTGCATGAATCCGTTTTTCCGAACGGCACATTTCAGGAGCGCAGCGAAAGTTTTCTGCCACATCTTTCCAATCCCGTTTTTTTAGATGCTTTGGTTGAAAACGGCAATCCGTTTAAGGAAAGTGTTGTGTTGTTTGCTTTTTAATAAGCTGTTTAAAATTATTTGATGAAATAATATGCGGGCGAAAGTGGCACTGAAATAAATTTTAAACAGCCCTCCAAATTCACTTATCCTTCCTGAATTTCTCAGTTGCAGTTTCAAGAAAACCGCTGCCGAATCCTCCTAAGCTGCCATCGGTGTACATCAGGCAAACCACGTCATGCCCGTATATTTCCTGCAAAACATTATCGTGTGTTGCCTGCCGGTATTTTTTAGAGTGAAATTCCGTGAAGTAATACCAAAAATCCACGTTGCTAAACGCTTTTTCCGCCATCCAGTTATACATTTCATAAAAATAGCTGTCGGCAATCGTGAGCAATGAAAGTTCATCTTTTCCTTTGTTATCGGCAGAATAAAAAGGATAGGCAAGCGTATCGCCATTGAACCGCACAATCAGGTTCAAGCCTTCCCACGCATCGCAATCTCTGCCGCGCGGCTTGGTGGAATACTGAACGGAATCCAGCTTCACGTCAGGCAAATCTTTTCCGGTGTTCGCTTCTACATATTTTACCAGCGAATCGAAAGCAAGAAAATCTCCG
>CAZSEG010000097.1:3067-12439 GCA_964605875.1 uncultured Chitinophagaceae bacterium | reverse complement strand
TCGAACCAGTGGCAACCTTTGCATTGATTTTTTGTAGGCACTACATAATCTGCCGAGCGTTTTGTGCCATCGTAATGCAACCACTCAACCTGTTTTATATCGCCTGAATTGGTGAGTTCGGCATCGGTTTGTTTATCGTTCCAGATATATTCCAAAGCATCCCAACCCGATTCGCGATGCACTAAAAGTCGGGTTTCCATGATGCGCCTTTTGCATTCGGGCTTGTTGAAATCTTCGGGGTAATAGAAATTTTTGATGAGGCATGAACCCACCGGAAAATCCAATGCTTCGGTGGTGTCGTATTCGGTTGTTTTACCTTCGGGAACGTAAACAAAACGCGCTTTGAAAGCATAATCGGTAAAAAGCGAAGAATTTAAATCGTAAGGCAGAATGCGCAGGTTGGGCTTTAGCTCATTCAGCGTTCCTGTAAAGAAATTATACTCCGATAGGTTTTTAAACGGAGCTTTTGCAATATCTAAAGCAATATTTTTGGGGACAGAATTACAACTAACGGTATAAAAAATAATTGCAACAGGCATTGCAATTAAAAACAGAACTTTCAGAAAACGATTCATACGATTACAAACAATTGTTGCGGGGCGAAGTTCATCATTGCATTGGTAAAAAAAATATGATTTTAGTTAATGGTTGTTTTTATCCCACGAAGGCACGAAGAACACAAAGACGATGGGTTCAAGTTAATCTTTTACTTGTAAATCAAATAAGGCTTCCGTTTTTCAAGAAAAGTATCAATATCTTTTTGCCATGTTTTTCTGATGGCTTCTTCGCTTAATTCGGTTTCTATCTGAAGTTTCAATTCGCTGTTGCCGGCAAGTTTGTTGAAGAAATTATTTTTCAAAAAGAAGTTCTGTTGGTCTTTATGCTGCGCATACATTTTGAAAAGATATTGGAGATTCAGTTTGTCGGTTTCTGCACCAAATTCATTAGTTTCTTTTCTTAAATCATAGCCCTTACATTCCACATTTTTGTGCGGTGGATTTTTTGCTCCGTCCGTAGGTTTTGGTGTAAATGCAAAAGGCACTTTGGTAACATTGGGCGAGCCGATTGCCTGAAAAGGAAAATCCGTTCCCCGCGCCACACTGATGTCTGTTCCTTCAAAAAAACAAATAGAAGGATACAGGTAAACAGCACGGTCGTTCGGCAAGTTTGGTGAAGGTTTTACAGGTAAAGAATAGCGGGTGGTGCGTGAATAATTTTCGCACGGAATTACAGTCAATTTGGGAGTGATATTTTCGCCCAGCCATTTTTCGCCTGCAATCATTTTAGCAAGCTCGCCAACCGTCAAGCCATGCAACACAGGTATCGGGTGCATTCCCACAAACGATTGAAATTTAGTTTTCAAAACAGGTCCATCCACCCTGTAAATGTTCGGATTCGGACGGTCTAAAATGATAACGGGTATTTTGTTTTCTGCACAGGCAAGCATCAGATAGTGCATCGAAGAAATGTAAGTGTAAAACCGCGCGCCCACATCCTGAATATCAAATATCACCACCTCCACATCTTTCAAATCTTCTTTGGATGGTTTCAGTTTATCACCATAAAGCGAAATGATTGGCAGGTTGGTTTGCGGGTCTTTACCATCTTTCACATGGTCGCCTGCATCGGCAGTTCCTCTAAAGCCATGTTCAGGTGCAAAAATTGTTTTTACCTGTACTCCGGTACTCAAAAGTGAATCAACTATATGCGTTTTATTTATGAGTGAAGTGTGATTCACCATCAATGCCACGCGCTTATCTTTTACTAAAGGAAGATATTCATTTGTGCGCTCCGCGCCCGTCAATAAACCGGTATATGCAGAAGGTTTTGCAATTGCCTTTTGCTTTTTCTCCTGCTTGTGTTGCCCCTGTGCCGGAGCGTTGCAGGAGATAATCAGAAAAAAGAAAATGGAAAAAAGAGGAATTGAAAATGGAAAGTTGAAAGTTGAAAATGGGAAACAAAATCTGCGTAATCCTTTAATCAGCGTAATCATTGCTTGCATCTTTAAATCTAAAATCATAAATCTAAACTCCTCCTTGTTATCTTCGCGCAAAATAGAATAATTGAACATAGAACGTTTCTTGGTGCGCAAAATAGCATTTCGCTCGCAAAAGAATTTTTCCTCCTTCATCATAAAAATTTCTCTTGCCGCAGTAGTGTTGAGCATTACCACCATGATAATTGCCACTTCGCTTATCAATGGTTTTCAAAAGGAAATACGCAACAAGGTTTTTGGTTTTTGGGCGCACATCAACATTGTTCCTTTCAGCCTCACAAAATCTTTTGAAGAAAACGGAACATACCTTTATCAGGATTTCTATACAGATAAAAAGCTGATTCCCGAAGCCGCGCACATTCAGGCAGTGGCGATTAAAGGTGGCTTGCTTAAAACGCGCGAAGCCTTTGAAGGCATTGTGCTGAAAGGCATTGGAAATGACTTCAACACGAAGTTTTTTCAACCGTATTTGAAAGCAGGTAATTTACTTTCAAGCGATACGAACGAGAATAAAAAACAATTGCTCATTTCCACCGCCACCGCCAAGCGAATGAACCTGAAATTAGGCGACAGGGTAGCCGTAAATTTCATGGATAAAAAAATAAGAACCCGCGCTTTCAACATCTGCGGAATTTATGAAACGGGGCTTGATGAATTTGATAAGCAATATGCGCTTTCTTCCATCAGTGTGATTCAGGATTTGAATAACTGGGGGCGCGATACAGTTGGCGGGTTTGAAGTATTTTTAAAAGAAAATAACCTTTTTAAAAGCCGCCCCAAGGCATACTTCCTGATTCGTTTCGGCAGGGTATTGCAATGGGCATATCCCGAAGAATATCAGGAATTTCGGGCTAATCCTTTAGATAAAATTGCTAATGATATTTATTTCAGAATGAGTAATGCAAATCTGGATGTGCAAACCATAAATTATCAAAATCCGGGCATTTTCGATTGGCTGGAACTGCAAACAATGAACGAGTTAATCATTCTTTCGCTGATGATAATTGTTGCGGCAATCAACATGATAACTGCTTTACTGATTTTGATTTTAGAGCGCACCAACATGATTGGTATTTTAAAAGCATTAGGCAGTTCAAACGACAGCATACGAAGAATATTTATCTATTATGCTTTGGTAATTATCGGTGGCGGATTGTTGATTGGCAATGTGTTGGGCATCGGGCTTTGCCTGTTGCAAAAGCATTTTCAATTTGTGAAACTTCCGCAAGATATATACTACATAAGCGGTGCGCCTATTGACTTGAACTTAACATTGATTTTTATACTTAATGCACTCACTTTATTTGTCTGCACTTTGTTATTGCTTTTGCCATCGCGTATTATTTCAAACATCAGTCCGGTAAAAGCAATAAGGTTTGATTGAAGTGCAATAAAAAAAGCCTCTGCAAAAAATTTGCAGAGGCTTTTTCGAAAATGTTCAGAAACTATTTTTTTGCTTCAATAGAAATCTTTCCTCCCTTCAGATGAAAGCAACCTTCTTTGTTTCCTGTACCATATCTATTAAAAACAGTTACGGAAAACACAATTTTGTCTTCCGACAAATATGGTTTTAATGATTCCCCGTTTATATTAAAGTTGACTGCTGCAACATCCGATTCGGGAATGTCAACATAAGCAACTTGCTTACCTAAATCTATTTCGCCAACTTTTTTTACATAAACCTGCGCACCGGAAAGTTCTTTCAAACTGCTGCTGAATCCGCTTTCAAACTCGATTGTAAATGCACTAACCTTAATATCATTTATGCGGTTTTCTGCATAAGTCAAACCTTGCTTGTCAAACTCGCTTCTCACTTTTGCAAGTTCATACTCAAACGTGAAAAGATGTCCGTTTTGTAATTGCGTACCGTAAGCCGGCAGACAAAATTTTTGCTCGTCAATGTCAACAAAAAGTTCCATTTCCTTGTTGCAGGAAGAAACTCCGGTGATGAAGATTAAGGCTATCACCATAGCCAAAAGTGTGTTGATTTTTTTCATGATTTTTAATTTTAAAACGAAGCTAAGAAGATATTTCTAACTGTCGCACAACTTTTTGAAGAATTTCAAAAACAGTTTCCGCCATCACGTTCTCACTGTCTAATGTCGGATTCACTTCTGTAAACTCCAAACAGCAAACTCTTTCGTTTTGCAACAGGTCGAGAATAATGTCTGCAGCTTCGCGCTCGTTGATGCCGCCTTTTACGGGCGTTCCCGTTCCTCTGCTCACGCTCGGATCCATGCTGTCCACATCAAACGAAATGTAAATTTTATCGCATTGCGCAAGGTGTTTTATCGCTTCGCGGCAAACTTTTGTGATGCCCGTTTTGCGAATGTCATTGGTGGAAAAATTCTTTACTTTATTCTGTTTCAGCAAATAAGATTCCTGCTCTTCAAAATCGCGCAAAGTCATGTACAGCAAATCGCGGTATTCCACTTTTGGCGAAATGCCACCAACGTTTTTGAGCATTTCCCAAAGTTCTATGGTTTCGTAATCAAGGTCGTTTACTTTATTTTCAATGTTGTCTTCGCCCAAAGCAATTGCCAATGGCATACCGTGCATATTGCCCGATGGCGAAGTAAACGGAGAATGCAAATCGGCATGAGCGTCAATCCAAATCACACCGATGCGCGATTCGGGATAAGCCATTTTAATGCCCGCGATTGTGCCGCTCGCATTGCTGTGGTCGCCCGAAAGAATTATCGGAAAACGATTGTCGCGCAAAGTATCGCGCACTGCTGCGCCAATTCGTTCGTGCATTTTCAATACACTGCGAATACGTTTTGCATAGCGGCTGTCTAAGCCTCCAAAAAGCGCAGCATTATCATCGGGAATATTCAGACTTCGATGGGTTTTAAAGAACGTGCTTCTGAAATCCAACGCGGCAATTTTAACGGCATCTACGCCCAAACTTGCTCCGCGTGTTCCCGCGCCAATTTCGCTCTTACATTCTAATATTCTTACGTTTTTAGCTTTAGCCATAAAATGTTTTTTCGTTCGTAAAAGCAAGGTCTAAATGAACCTTGCAAAATGCTGCTTGTGCAGTTTTACACAATTTGTTTACAGCACATTACAGTATATGTTAAATACGTTTTTATTTTCGGGCTAAGTTAAGGGCTTTATCCAATCAGCCAAGTTTGATTAAGGTTAAAGCGGTGGCGTGTGTTTAAATCGTGAATTTTGATTTTTTAATCACCAAAACAAGTGTCATGAGCAGGCAGCAATTCATTCTTGCACTCGACCAGGGAACCACTTCATCCCGCAGCATACTTTTTGATGCCAAAGGATTGCCCGTAGCAAGTTCTCAAAAAGAATTTTCGCAAATTTTTCCGCAGCCGGGTTGGGTTGAACACGACCCGTTAGAGATTTGGGATACACAGCTTTATACCGCAAACGAAGTGATGCGAAAGTATGGCGTTTCGCCTTCGCAAATTGTTTCTATCGGCATTACCAATCAAAGAGAAACAACCATTGTTTGGGATAAAAAAACAGGGCAGCCGATTCATAATGCCATTGTGTGGCAAGACAGGCGCACGGCTCCTTTTTGCGAAGAATTAAAAAAGAAAGGACACGAAAAATACATCAGCGACAACACAGGTTTGGTTGTAGATGCTTATTTCAGCGGCAGTAAATTGAAATGGATTTTAGATAACGTAAAAAACGCCCGCAAACGTGCCGAAAACGGGGAATTGCTTTTCGGCACGGTAGATACATGGCTGCTTTGGAAACTTACTGCGGGCTTGATTCACGCTACCGATTACAGTAATGCTTCGCGCACTATGTTGTTCAACATTAAAAAGTTGCAGTGGGATGCTAAACTGCTCGACTTATTTAATATTCCGAGAGTGATGTTGCCCGAAGTGATGGACAGCAGCAAGGTTTTCGGTTTGACGGATAAGTTTCTTTTTGACGGAAAACAAATTGCAATTGGCGGCATTGCGGGCGACCAGCAGGCAGCATTGTTCGGGCAGGCTTGTTTTAGCGAAGGAATGGCAAAAAACACCTACGGCACAGGTTGTTTTTTATTGATGAATACGGGAGCAAAACCCGTAAAAAGTAAGCATGGTTTAATTACCACCATTGCTTGGGGTTTGAACGGAAAAGTTGAATACGCTTTAGAAGGAAGTGTGTTCATTGCAGGTGCTGCGATTCAATGGTTGCGCGATGGTTTGAAACTGATTGATACTGCTTCCGAAAGCGAGTATCACGCCAAAAGTGTTGAAAGCAGCGAAGGCGTAATTGTGGTTCCTGCATTTGCGGGCTTGGGTGCGCCTTACTGGGATATGTATGCGCGGGGCGCGGTATTCGGCTTAACACGCGGCACATCAAAATCGCATTTGGTTCGCGCCACATTGGAATCGCTTGCGTATCAAACGCGCGATGTGTTGAATGCAATGGAAAAAGATTCGGGTTTGAAATTGAAATCGCTGCGTGTGGATGGCGGAGCCAGCGCAAATAATTTCCTGATGCAATTTCAATCGGATGTTTTGGGAACACCTGTTTACCGTCCGCTTTCAACCGAAACAACTGCACTTGGCGCGGCATATCTTGCGGGTATTTCTACAGGATTTTACAAAAAGACAGAACTTGGTAAACAGTGGCAATCTTCTGCCAATTTCAAACCGG
Source organism: uncultured Chitinophagaceae bacterium (assembly GCA_964605875.1). GTDB lineage: Bacteria > Bacteroidota > Bacteroidia > Chitinophagales > LD1 > UBA7692. Next base: position 5,820 of record CAZSEG010000097.1, on the reverse strand, counting down.
TCATAAAACCTCAGCAACGTGATGCTTTGTATGCAAAATGGCAACAGGCGGTGAGTGCGGTGATGGCGATAAAATAGTGGTTTTAGAGTTAAGCAGGAAGTGATTTTAGGGTTACACTATTTTGTTTATCTGCGCTTTTTGAATGGCTTCAATTTTATTTTTCACACTTAGCTTACGGTAAATTTTTTCGATGTGCTTTCTCACCGTTCCTCTGCTGATAAACAAACTCGAAGCTATTTGCTCGTAGGTAGAACCCATTACAAGGTTTTCCAGAATTTCTTTTTCGCGGGCGGTGATGCCAAAATTTTCCACATCTGTTTGCGCGGCAGGTTTTCCGTGCCGGAGCAACTGCAATACTTTTTTGGCAATTCCGGCAGACATTGGCGCACCGCCATCCAATGCTTCCAATATTGCATCTTTCCAGTTTTCGGGCGATTTGTCTTTCACCAAATATCCGCAAGCACCGGCAAGAATTGCACTGAAAATATTTTCCTCATCATCGTGAACCGTACTCATCACAATTTTTATATGATTCCACTTTTGGCTGATTATTTTTGTGGCTTCAATGCCGTTCATTTCGGGCATATTTATGTCCATCAGCAGCACATCAATTGCTGCATTTTTATTCAGCATATCAATTGCTTCGCTGCCGTTTCGCGCAAGCCAAACGACTTGTATCCCGGCTGACGTAAGATTGTCCCTGAGCAATTCTGCTACTAATTGAACATCTTCTGTAATTGCTACTTTAATCATAATATGTGATGCAAACATAACCATGTTATGCGCTGATAAAATACGCAGATAGTCGTATTGTGAGGCAGTTTCGCGCTTCTACTTTTGCAGGCAACAGATATATGTTTGTAAATTAACAAAGAGATGAACAATTCTCAGATACTTAAACTTTACGGTTACCACTTATTCGATTTTAATTCCATTGAAGAAATTTGCCTGATTGATGATGACCCTGCATTTATTTTTTTAAACCAAATGATTTTTAAAATCACACATCCCCAAATCAGCATACAAAGTTTCAATTGCATCAAAGATGCGTTTATTCATTTTCAAAGCGAGGTACAAATCAAACGCTTAGTTTTGCTTGATATTGATTTGGGCTTGACAACCGGCTTTGAATTATTGGATATGTTAAGCTCGCTTGCAATTAAAAACATGGATGTTGTGATGCACTCTTCCTGTTCCGAAGATGAGTATATTCGCAAGGCTTTTACTTATTCGCTTGTAAAAGCATTTATAGTGAAACCTCTGAGTGTTGAAATTGCAGAGTTGATTTCGGGAAAAACAACATCCATCGAAAATCAGCCGAATTTTGAGAGCATGGTTTTTACGAGGGAGCGTTTAAGTTCTGCCCAAATTTCTTAAAACTGATAACCTACCTGAAAAGTGTAATTGCGTGGAGCTTCAATCAAACCCGGACGCAAGGTATATTCGGTGTTGGTAATATTTTTCACCATCACATTAAAACTGATTTTTTCTTTGAAAGAATATCCTGTTCTTATATCCATTACAAAGTCGCCTTTGTTGTGTCCTTCGCGGAACAAACGCACAGATTGCAATGCTCCAACGCCAACCTTGTCAATTTCTTTCATAAAGCTGTTGAAGAAGCAACGAACGCCTGCCATAAATCCTTTATAGTTGGTTGAAACATCGGCTTTGAACGAATGTTCAATCCGGTACTTTAAAATTCTATAATCGAGTTGATAGTTGTTCGGGTCGTAAGCCAAATTGATTGGATTAAGATAAGTGTAACCAATCATAAAATTCAAGGGCACGCCATAAATTTTTCCGCTGCCGATGGTTGAAAATTCACAACCCAAAATGCGCACCGCAGGAACATTTTTTGCTTTAAATCCTAAAGCCACACCGGGTTCTTCACCCGGCTCTAAAGTTTGAAATTCAATCATGTTGTTATAGTAATTCACAAAGCCGCTTACATCGGCAAAGAAAATCCAACGGCTAAGTTTGATACCTTGCTTTACGCCAACTTCGGCTCCCCAACCTGCCTCGGGTAAAAGGTTCGGATTCGGGAAAACTTGCGCTCCGCTGCGCACCGTGCGCGTAAATTTTTCGGCAATGGCAGGATAGCGAAAACCCTGTCCCCACGATGCGCGGATGAAAGTTCCTTCGGTTGCCTGATAATTCAACCCGACTCTGAAAACAGGAATAACGGGCGATACAGCTTGCGGCACTATCCGTTTATTGCCACTGTTGATGCTCAACGACCAAATATCCGCCTTTTGAATTAAGGAATCCAACTTTGCAAACTCAAGCCGCACACCTGCATTCAAAGTAAGTTTATTGAAAAACTTTTTATCAAACTGAAAATATGCTCCGGCACTGTGCGCTGTTTTTGTACTAAAAGTTGTGCCAACTCCTGTGGTATAGAAATAGCTTGCTCCGGTAGTTATTACCAATGCCAATGCCTTAAATTCTTTCAGAAATGTATAATCGAAATAATGCTGACGGCTTTCGGATGAATCTCCCTTTCCGGCAGTGTTGTAAATCTGCGTGTAATAAGTGCGGTGTTTTAAGCTGTGGCGATTGCCTTGCGGGTCGTAGTAATTGATGAACGGATCAACGCTTACGGTTGTTGTGAGCCTGTCGGAAAGTTCTGTCGGAAAGTATGCAAAGCTGTCGGCATTGGTTGTGGTGAAATTCGGAATACCGTATTTTGCTCTTGCATAAGAGGGCCAGGCGGTTTGAACTGTATCATTTCCATAACCCCAAAGGATAAAAAA
>CAZSEG010000097.1:0-3057 GCA_964605875.1 uncultured Chitinophagaceae bacterium | reverse complement strand
GGAATATAACGCAACTTGCCAAAACCCCTGATAACGCGCGAGTGATTTGCATATCTGAAACCCTCATCTTCCTGATACGCGCCCGAAACCAGCACATCTAAATTTCCATATCTTTTGGCGTGAGTAAACTGAAAACCTCCAAACAACGGACGGTGAAGGCGGCTTGTAGTATCTCCGTTTTTGCTGATTTTTTTCCTGTTCCAAAACCAACTCATTTTTTTGTCTTTGGGTTGCTGATACAAACCGAAATTGACGAGCAGCTTGTTATACATTTCCGGTTTGGCAGCCATCGTGCGGAAGTTCATAATTCCGTTCATCGCGCTGGAACCGTAAGATGCAGATACCGCACCTTTAATAATTTCAACCTGCTCTACTGCTTCAAGCGGCATACCTGCCCAGTTTACGCCACCGTTTTCGGGGCTGATAATCGGAATGTCGTCCAGCATCACCAATACACGGCTTCCTGCGCCATCGGCAAAACTTCCGCCACCGCGAATGCTTGTATTTTTACCCAACATATTTACACCAGGAACGTAATTCAACGCTTCTTCGGCTTTTGAACTGCTTTGGGTTATTTGCGCTCCTTTCAACACTTCCATCGAAACCGTTTCTTCGCCAAGTTTCTTTTCGTATTTGGCTCCGGTTACAACTACAATGTCTAATTCTTTTTGTGTTTCGGAAAGTTTAGTGTTCACAATTTTAGTTTCTCCTTCGCGCAACAGCACTTCAACCGTGCGAGAATCGTAGCCCATATAAGAGAACACAAGGAGAACTCTGCCGGGCTTTACCTGTAGTTCATATTTTCCTTTATCATCCGTTATTTGTCCATCGGTAGTTCCTTTCAGCACAACGCTTACGCCAATCAGTTCGCTGTTGTCTTTATCGTCATGCACGGTTCCTTTTACAATGGTTTGTGCCTTTGAAATAATAGAACACAATACTATCAGTGCGCATAAAATTTTTCTCATTCTTTAGTCCGTTTTGTTAAGTCAATCTGCTCAATTCCAATTTCGCTGCGCGGTAAAAATAGAAGTTTGAGCTATGTTAAGAAATTAGCATGTGGATAAGTAATGCCTAAAACATTCATTGTCGCTGTGTTTGGACTAAATACAAGATGCAGGACTATAAATTGCACTCTTTCAGCACTTGAATATTTTTCCACACTGCAATTTTCAATCACTACCTTTTATACATTCGCCACATCATGTCAGAGTTTTTAGTCAGTGCAAGAAAATATCGTCCCGTAGTTTTTGGTGATATGGTTGGGCAGGAGCATGTAAGCAACACCCTGCGCAATGCCATCAAAAGCGGCAAGCTGGCGCACGCATTTTTGTTCTGCGGACCAAGAGGTGTGGGCAAAACAACTGCTGCGCGTATTCTTGCCAAAACCATCAACTGCGAAAACCCTACGCCTGAATTTGAGGCTTGCGGAAATTGTAATTCCTGTGTTGCTTTCAGCCAGAACAGTTCGTTTAATATTTATGAATTAGATGCAGCTTCTAATAATAGTGTAGATGATATTCGCGAGTTGGTAACGCAGGTTCGTTTTCCACCGCAAAGCGGCAAGTTCAAAATCTATATTATAGATGAGGTGCACATGCTTTCGTCTTCGGCATTCAATGCTTTTTTGAAAACGTTGGAAGAACCGCCTTCTTATTGCAAGTTTATTTTGGCTACTACCGAGAAGCATAAAATTCTGCCGACTATTTTATCGCGTTGTCAGGTATTTGATTTCAGAAGAATTTCTACCGAAGTAATCGTGAATTACCTGCGCGGAATTTGCCAAACAGAAAATATCCCGTTTGAAGAAGATGCGCTGCACATCATTGCGCAAAAATCGGATGGCGGAATGCGCGATGCGTTAAGTATGCTCGACCGCCTCGTGAGTTTTGGCGGAGGAAAATTATCTTACGCGGAAGTTTTAGAAAACCTTAATGTGCTCGACTACGATTACTTTTTCAAAATCACAGAAGCATTACTGGCAGAAGATGTAGCGCAGATAATGTTGCATTTCAATACGATTTTGCAAAAGGGTTTTGAAGGCGATGATTTTATCATCGGCTTGTGTGAACACTTCCGCAACCTGCTTTTTTGTAAAGATGAAGCTACGGTAAAATTGCTTGAAATGAGCAATAGTTTGAAAGAACGATATGCCCACCAAGCTACGCTGGCAAGCGGCACTTTTTTGGTGAATTGTCTGGCATTGGGGAATCAATGTGATGTTCAATATAAGCAAAGCAAAAACAAGCGACTGACGGTCGAACTTGCTTTGGTAAAAATGTGTTATATCAACCGATTAACCGACAGCAGCGATGCGGTGAAAAAAAAAACTGACGAACAGCCCGTAAGCAACGAAAAGGCAAATATTTCCGATACAGTTTCAATCAATCAGAGCGTTGAAAGAGGTCAGGAGAATAAGTATCTGCCCTCCGAAAATTCGGAGCCTGTAATTCCAAAAGCACAAGCCACCGAAACGCAGCCCGTTATTCCTACAGCATCTTCTTCTATTCGTAAAACGGCAAAGTTGATTTCGTTAGATGATGCGATGAGCGGAAACAACAACAAACAATCATCACAAACCATTGAAACGGTTAATGAAACATCGGAAGATTATGTTCAAATCGTAGAACTCAATCAGAAAAATTTAGAAAAACTTTGGCAACAATTTGGCGAGCAATTGCCTGATTTCAAACGCGGAGCTAAGGTTTTGTTTACGGCTTTTAAACCAGTCTTTTCAGGTGTTGATGTTTCAACTTTAGTGCAATCTGCTTCGCAAAAAGAAAAGTTGGATGAAGAATTAAATGCGCTGAAATATTATCTGAAAAAATACACAGGTGTTGAGTTAAAGGTAACTTTTGAAGTGGATAAAAGCGCAGCAGCCACAACCGTAAAACCATACACCGATGAAGAAAAAATGAAACGCCTGATTGAAAAAAACCCAAGCGTTAAACTGTTGCAGCAAAAATTCGGCTTGAGTTTGGATTATGACAGTTAAGCAGGTTCATTGTGAATATGCTGTTGGAAAATAATTTTTCGCTCCTTCAAATCACCCGAAAA
>CAZSEG010000096.1:7285-12516 GCA_964605875.1 uncultured Chitinophagaceae bacterium | reverse complement strand
ACCTTGTGTGGCGCCATTGTTACCGAACTTTCCGATGAGCTTTATTTTGCCGGTTGTGGTATTGCCCGGTAAAGTAGCATTTAAGTCATCCCCTTTCTTATCCAGCTTTGTCAGCCCTAAGTATCCGGTATTCATGATTATCCTGCATGTTTTTTGATGCACCAGCATATTAAAGCCGCCACTTACAGTATCTGTTGTGCCATCTTTTTTTCCGGTGTAATCGCCTTCATAAATTTTGACGTTTTGAGAGGATGTTTCCTTAATAATCATTGCAACCACGTTGTGTCCGGGTATGCTGAGGGTTATCTTGGGAGCGTTTCCGTTTGCAGCAACCGAAAAATGTAACTGGATGTTTTTGCCGTCAATTGTGCCTGTAAACAAAGCATTGTCAACCGCTTGTCCGGGTTCCCAACCGGCTAAACCGTCAGCGGTAAGCGTTGCGGTTTTACCATCCAATGTCAGTTTGCCGCTCACATTTCCGTTGCCATTTTTCAGGTTCAGCACAAAATACCCCGATGAACCCAAAAATACACCTTTGTAAACGCCCCCGCTGCTTTCATTGTATGCAGCAAGTGCTTCTGCCTGATTGACACAAGTGGTACAGTTGTCTTCAAATTCTTCTTCATCTGATGTTTCTTTCTTGCAGCTATTGACGAACAACATGCTCACTGCTAAAAGACAGGCTAAAAAATGTGTGGCACGCATAATTCAAACAGTTTATTATTACAATGTTAGCTAATTTATTTGTTATTTCTCACCCTTTGGTTTCAATTCAAATCTGCTTTTTAAGTGCATTTGAGTTTTCGCTCGTGCCTTCACCGCTACTTTAAATTTACGTGCGAGCCGATATATTGTAGTTAAGTTGTTTTTTACAGGACTATAAATCCTGCGATAGATCTTCGGAATTTGTAATTCCGAAGATCAGATTTTTTGTGGGACTTCAGGGACTTGCGGGACATTTGCCTGTTGAAGCGTATGTGTCCCGCAAGTCCCTGAAGTCCCAAGAGCCTAAAATAGTTTACACATGAAGCATGAGTAAAAAATCCTGCGATACGGCTTCGGAATTACAAATTCCAATGAGCAGAAGAAAAATCGTTGTTTGTTTTTTTAATCTCTCAATTTCTGACGCTGAGAATTCATTGTGTTGATAAAGTTGTTTAACGAACTATCACTTAGTCCACTAACTGAAAACTCTACCATTCCGTAAGAGCTATTGATTTTCAACTTTTTTTCTGGATAGACGAATAGCACAATGATAGTTCCGATGGTTGCAATAACCAAAGCTATAAACGCTGCTTGTACCATTTCTATAGCCTCACGGTGAGCTCCATGTATGTTTTGATTGTACATTGCAAAACAAGCTAAAAGGATAAGTCCTAATAAAATTGCTATTACTATCTTTAAAATAGACCGCAAACTTTTAATTATCTCGTATGAAGTAATGTCTTTTAAATGAAGTTCACTTTGTAGCGCTCCTCTTTGTATAATTCGATTTGTAGTCAATGTAATAGATTTGTTCTCGGATGTAAACAACATTTCTTCCGCTTGTTGTAGCTCTATTGGATTTTGTAAAGCAAGAAGTAACTGCTTCTGCTTCTCTGTCCATATCCTCTTTGCATAAATAAATAAGAGTACACCACCTACAGCATATACAAGTTGCAAAAGTCCTCCCATATAATATACATATCGTGACACGATTTCTGCTAAACAAAGAATTACTATAGTGGCAATTAAGCGTTTCTTATTTGTGTCCATAAAAATTATTTTCCCTTAATTTTTTAGCTAAAAGTTATTGCTTTGCAAAAGTCGAAATACAAAACAGATTTCTTAAAATTTGTCCTTGTATTTTTCCCGAATATCTTTATATTTGTTCCTAAAATCGGGACAAATGAATCTCAACGAACTTACAGCGTCAAAAATTAAAGAGATACGCAAAAACTTAGGCTACTCTACCGAAGCAATGGCAAAAGATTTGGGCATCAGCAAAACAGCCTACAACCAAATGGAAAACGGGCATGTGGAAATTACGCTGTCGCGCATAGAAACCATAGCCCAAATTTGCAATATTTCTGTTTCAGAAATTATACCGATTCCGAATAATATCCATCAAGTAGCAAACGGTAATGGCGGAAACTACAATGGAACAACTAATCATGTAAGCAATAATTTTTTTGCTGATACGGAAGATAAGTTGCAAGATATAGTAAACAACCTGAATGCAGCGCTCGCCTCTATGAAAGGAGCGAAGCGGTAATATCTACTCCCTCTTCCTCCCAAACGCAAAATCCACCCTGTAATAAAACAATGGCAAAAACCCAAGCTGATGCACTTCGGCAGTGCCTTTGGTGGCGGGTACATAATCCATGCGCAACACATTTTTCTGAAAGGTAACATTCACCAAATCAATGCCCACTTCGTGCGTGATGTTGCGCGCATTGCATTTGTAGCTCAGGCGCACATCAAAACGGAAATACGGCTTGAAGCTGCGCTTGTTGCGTTCTTCACTAAGCAAAACAGGGTCTTCGCTGACGGGGCTGAGAATAGTATCGTAAGGCGTGTATCGCTTGCCGCCCGCGAAAGTGATTTTGCCGCCAATGCCAAAGGTGTTGATGCGCTTAATGTCTTTCTTTTTGTTTCTGCCGTTCCACACAAACTCTTTTGTGCCTAAGAGGTTCGTGATGTACATGCCGTTGAAATCACTGTTGTACCACTTGCCGTCACTGCCGCGATAACGCGCATCATACACGCTTCCCGTAAACATCAGGAACCAGTTGTGCGTGAAAAATTTTTCGAGCGTAAACTCAATGCCGTAATTTCTGCCGATGCCTTTGTTGGTTAATTTCAAAGGAAAAAATCTTTCAAAGCCCGCGCCTTCATTCAGCACATTATACGAAGAAGGAAAAGTATCAACAGGCACATCAAACAACTGCTGGTAATACGCTTCCACTTTTATACGAATATCTTTTTTGAAAAAAACATCATAGCCGATTACCGAATGAAAGCTGCGCATGAAGCCCAAATCGGTGTTGTACGCGCCCGTGTTTTTTATTTCATTGCGCGTAATAAAATAGGAATAAGTCGGCAGCATTTGCGAGTGCAAACCGGCACCAATACTGATGCTTTGATTTTCTTTAAGCTGATACTTTAAAGCCGCACGTGGCTCAATGCTCCAACTGTTTTTATTCAGCGTAAATAATTGTCCGTGCAAGCCCGCATTGAAAGTCAGCTTGTCGCTGATGTTCCATTTCCATTGCATGTAAGGCTGAAACATAAAATCCCAGCGATTGGTATTGGCGCGTGTGTACCATTGAAAATTAAACTCGCTGTAATTACTGTCTTTGAAAATAAAATTCCACGCTTCTGTCATCATGCCAAAGCGAATGGTGTGGCGCGAATTGATTTTGTATTGCCGCAAAAATCCGCCCGAAAGTTTGTTGGTGATGAATTGATAAAACAGTTTTCCGTAAATGGAATCAATTTGCCAAACGGGAGTTGTGCCGCTGCTGTCAATGTGCCGCGCCACGCGGTCGTGCTTCACGCGATTCCATTCGGTGGAAGCGGCAAAAGTGATGGTGGCGTAAGCATTTTTCGCAACAGGTCGCGTGTAGTTCACGCCCGTAACGCCCATACCCGATTGAAAATATTCATCGCGTCCACCGCTTGCGTAAATATCGCGCTCATCGCTCACTTCTTTTTGCGATGAAGTAAGCAGGTTGATGGTGCTGTAGCCGCCAATGCCGAACACGCTTACGTTTCCGCCATTCTTTGTTGGCATATTAAATTTGAATTGTAAATCGGTGTAGCGCGGAACGGCTGATGTGCCAACATCCACGCCCATTAAATTTAGCAGTTCCAAAGTGGCGTAACGGTAATTTACAATGTAGCTCGATTTGTTCTTTTTGCTCATCGGTCCTTCACTGAAAACATTCGCGCCAAGCAAGCCGAACTCGCCCGTAAATTCATTGCGCTCGTTGTTGCCTTTTTTCATTCTTATATCGAAAACGCCCGCAAGCGCATTGCCGTATTCCGCAGGAAACGCACCCGTGAAAAAATCGGAATTGCTCAACATTCTGTTATTGAGAATGGCAACGCTGCCGCCCGCGCTGCCAGGGATGTTGAAGTGATTGGGATTCGGGACGTGAATATTTTCCACGCGATACTGCAAGCCGAAAGGCGAGTTGCCGCGAATCACAATATCGTTGCGCGAATCATCGCTGCCGTTCACGCCCGCAAAATTGCCCGCCATACGCGCAGGGTCGCCACGACTGCCCGCGTAGCGTTCGGTTTCTTCCACGTTGAAGCCTCGCGCGGAAATCATCGCCATTTCATTGATGCTTTCGCCTTTGCGCACCGCGCTTATTTCCACTTCCTTCAACGCCTCAACGCTGCTTTCCATTTCAATCGTAAGCACGGTTTCTTTGCCTGCATTCACAATGGTATTGGGCAGTGAAATTTTTTTGTAGCCCATGTAGCTTGCCGCAACCGTAATCCTTCCAACGGGAATTTCTTCCAGCCTGAAATTTCCCTTTTCATCGGTTTGCGTTCCTTTCAGCAGCGCATCATTTTGGTAAACGGCAACGCTCACGCCAATCAACGGTTGCCCGTCATCTTTATCCAGAATGTTGCCGCGCAGCGTTTGCGTGATTTGTGCAAAAACGAAAATGGGAAAATGGAAAATAGAAAAAAGGAAAAGGAAAAAATTGCGTTTCATCGGCTGATGGAATTTGCGCTAAATTGAAAAAAGAAACGGGTTGAAAAAATTCTCCGTGTCTTTTCATAATACTTAGCCCGCTTAGACATTCATGCGAGGCATTTACTTTGAAAAAAGCAGTGTTTAAAATGTTCATAACTACTGCCATTTTTCACGCCAAACTACCCCTGTTTTAACTACATTCGCGCGGTTAAAATTATATGGAAGACAATACAAGAATAATCCCGATTAACATTGAGGATGAAATGAAAACCGCCTACATTGATTACTCAATGTCGGTGATTGTAAGCCGCGCCATTCCCGATGTGCGCGATGGATTGAAACCTGTACACCGCAGGGTGCTTTATGGTATGAACGATTTAGGGCTTGCACCCGGCAAACCGTACAAAAAAAGTGCGCGTATTGTGGGTGAGGTTTTGGGTAAGTATCACCCGCATGGCGATGGCTCGGTATATGATGCTATGGTGCGTATGGCGCAGGACTGGAGTTTGCGCTACCCGCTCGTGGACGGGCAGGGAAA
>CAZSEG010000096.1:0-7275 GCA_964605875.1 uncultured Chitinophagaceae bacterium | reverse complement strand
GAAACTTCGGCTCGATAGACAACGACCCGCCTGCGGCAATGCGTTACACCGAAGCGCGCTTCCGCAAAATTACCGAAGAGATTATCAAAGACCTTGATAAGGACACGGTGGACATGAAGCTGAACTTTGACGACAGCCTTGAAGAGCCAACCGTGTTGCCTTCGCGCATCCCTACTTTGCTGGTGAACGGGGCTTCGGGAATTGCCGTGGGTATGGCTACAAACATGCTTCCGCACAATTTAAGTGAAGTAATAGATGGAATCGTTAAATACATTGATAATAAGGATATTACGATAGAGGAGTTAATTCAGATTGTGAAGGCTCCCGACTTCCCTACGGGGGGAACAATTTATGGTTATGAAGGTGTTCGTCAGGGTTTGATGACGGGTCGCGGCAGAGTGATTTTGCGCGGAAAAGCCGAGATTGAAGTGCAGCCGAATGGCAGGGAGCAAATCGTGATTACCGAAATTCCTTACCAAGTTGTCAAGTCTTTCCTTCACACAAAAATTGAAGAATTAGCGGTCGAAAAGAAGATTGAAGGCATTTCAGAAACCCGCGATGAAAGCGACAGGAATGGTATCCGTTTGGTGATTGAGCTGAAAAAAGATGCCATTGCCAACGTGGTGCTGAACCAGTTGTATTCGCTTACCGACCTGCAAACTTCTTTTGGCGTAAACAACATTGCCTTGGTGAATGGTCGCCCGATGTTGCTGAACGTAAAGGATATGATTCATCACTTTGTGGATTTCCGCCACGAAGTGTTGGTGCGCAGAACCAAATACGATTTAAAAGAAGCTGAAAAACGCGCGCATATCCTGCAAGGTTTGTTGATTGCCCTCGACCATCTGGATGAAGTAATCAAACTTATCCGCGCATCGGTTACCGTTGGCGAAGCAATGGAAGGCTTGATGAGCAACTTCGGTCTGTCCGAAATTCAGTCGAAAGCTATTTTGGATTTGCGTTTGCAAAAACTTACGGGCTTGGAGCGCGACAAAATCCGTGAGGAATACGATGAATTGATGAAGCACATCAATTACCTGAACCGCATTTTAAATGAAGAGCCTTTGCGTTACGAAATCATCAAAGGTGAAATGATTGAGGTAAAGGAAAAATATGGCGATGAACGCAGGTCGCGCATAGAGTACGCTGCGGGCGACTTCAATATGGAAGACCTGATAGCTGACGAAGAAGTGGTAGTTACCATTTCGCACTTAGGCTACATCAAGCGCACACCTTTGGCTGATTTCCGTTCGCAGAATCGTGGCGGGCGCGGCAGCAGGGGCGGCTCTACCCGCAACGAGGATTTTATCGAACACTTGTTCATGGCAACCAACCATAACTACCTGTTGTTCTTTACCCAAAGCGGCAGATGTTTCTGGTTGAAAGTGTATGAAATTCCGGAAGGTGAAAAAACATCTATGGGTCGCGCCATTCAGAACCTGATGAACATTCCAAAGGAAGATAAGATTCAGGTAATTCTTCCCGTGAAAAACCTGAAAGAAGATGAATATCTCGACAACAACTTCCTTACTTTCTGTACCAAAAACGGAACGATTAAGAAGACAACCTTGCGTGCATATTCTAATGTTCGCCAAGGAGGTGTAAACGCTATTGAGATTCGCGAAGGCGATGAATTGGTGCAGGTAGCCATGACCACGGGCAAATCGGAGATTGTAATTGCCACTAAGAATGGTCGTGCTATTCGCTTCAACGAATCTAAAGTGCGCGCTATGGGCAGAACAGCTACCGGAGTGCGCGGTGTGGACATGGTGGACGACAAGGATGAAGTGGTAGGTATGATTACCGTAAACACCGATAACAAAAACGAAACGGTGCTGGTGCTTTCGGAAACCGGCTTCGGCAAGCGTTCTTATCTGGACGACCCGGAAACAGGCGAAGCAGAATATCGCGTTACCAACCGTGGTGGCAAGGGCGTGAAAACTATTAACATCACAGAGAAGACGGGTAAATTGGTTTCTATCCTTAATGTAACGGATGATGACCACATTATGATTATCAATAAGAGTGGTATTGCCATCCGCACGGAAGTTGACCAACTGCGCGTAATTGGCAGAGCGGCACAAGGTGTGCGTGTAATTAAATTGGGCGAAAAAGATACCATTGCTGCCATTGCTAAAATTGCCAACGGCAAAATCATTGCCCAGATGCAGGAAGAAAAAGACCGCATGGAAGAAGAAGCGAATGCTGCAAATGCAGCCGCTGCTGCCGAAGGCGATTTGGATGCAACCAACGAAACGGATGCAACCGAAGAAAACACAGCGGAGGACACTCCCGAAACAACGGAATAAACAGTAATTCCAAAAGGCTACAAAGGGCAAAAAGGTGTAAACAGCTTTTTTGCCCTTTTGCTTTTTTAGCCGCTACTTAAACCTAAATACAGTCCATTAACCCCAATTTCGGATCCGTCAGTAAGCATTACAGGACATACAAACATTCCCATTTGCTTAATACTTGGTAATTTCTACCTTCCGTTTTCAAAACAAACCGGATTTTATGAACAGAATATTTTTACTCTCAACTTTTCTTTCTCTTTTTCTATTCAATCAGATTGCTGCGCAATGCCCTGACGGAAGATATTATGACAGTCTTTTTGCTTTTAGCGGACCAACTACCGTGCAGTATGGCGGCAACACTAAGGTAGGCGGCAGTTATCAGAATCTTTACGTTGATATTTATCAGCCACAGGGTGATACATTTTTCCGCAGACCGCTTATCATTCTTGCCTTTGGCGGCAGTTTCACATGGGGCTTCCGTCAAAGTCCCGACATCGTGCAGTTATGTAAAGCGTTTGCCAAAAAAGGCTACGTAACCGCCAGCATAGATTATCGTGTCGGTTTTGATGGTAATGGCAGCGATAGCGACACCAATCAGTTTAAAGCGTTGATGCGTGCCGCGCAGGATATGCGCGCTTCCATTCGCTATTTTTACAAAGATGCTTCAACGGTTAATACTTTCAGAATTGACACCAATCAGATATTTATCGGAGGTGTGAGCGCGGGCGGTTTTACTGCTTTAAATTTGGCTTACGGAAAAGTGGATACGCTTTCGCGCTCCCGCCCGGGTTTTGTTGATCAGGCTTTGATTGATGTTGGCGGCATAACAGGAGTCAGCGGCAATGCAGGTTACAGCGAAAAGGTAAAAGGCGTAATAAATTTATGTGGCGCAATTGCAGATACGGTTTGGCTGATGCCCGGTGATCCGATACTTTGCGGAGTGCATGGCACGTCAGATTCTTTAGTGCCTTGTTATTTTGACAGCGTGAAAGCGGCTAACAGCGTGGAGGCGTTGATGTTTGGATCGGGCGATTTGATAACCCGCGCACAACATATCGGATTACCTCATTCGCTTTATTTGTTTAAGGGTGCAGACCACGTTCCGTTTTTGTTGGGCGGTAGCGGAAAGCAATATATGGATACAACAATAAATGTTATCCGGGATTTCTTGTCGCAGCACACGGTTTGCAATCCTTTGTATTCCTCTGTTGATAAAATTGAAAAAGAAATTCCTGTTGCGGTTTATCCCAATCCTGCCAACGATTACCTGATAATTGCTTCGGGTTTTAATGAAATATTAAACGTTGAAGTGCGCGACCTTTCGGGCAGAATATTGTTTAATCAAAGCATTTCACCGCGCACAGAAATTAAACTTTCCACCCGCGATTTTGCAGTTGGGATGAAGCTGATTTACTTCAAAGATGAAACAGGAAAAGTGAGAAGCGTGAAGAAAATAGTGCTTACAGAATAAGCATCAGTTCAATTACTTTTTGCTGAAATACTTATCATTCAACTCCTCAAAAGTTGGAAGATGTTTGTGATGCCACATATCAATCACCACGCCATCTTTCAGCAATACCAAACCCGGATTGGAACGGATGATTGTTTTTAAAGGCGTTTCATCGGCTGTGTAAAAAGGATAAGCTGTTTGATGCTTATGACGGAAATCTTCTATTGGTAAATCGCCTGATGTAACCGCATAGAAATGCACGCCTGTTTTATCCGCGCCTTCCGAAATTTTATTCAATGATTCAAAAGCCTTAGTGTCGGTTTTTCCAAGTTTGTAAGCCACCACCATCAATGAATAGTTCTTGTCTTCCAGCAATTCATTGGTAATATCTTCTTTGTTTTCATTGCTGATAAAAAGGTTCGTAATCACGGCAGGAATACCCGGGTCTAACACCTTGTCAATCCTGTCTTTGTATTCCCATTCGTCCTGATTGATTTTGGTAAGGTCTGCGATGCCAAACTCTTTTTGCTCGCCTGTGGTTTTGTTTTTGTAGATGAAAACAAACTCGGTTTTTGCAGGCACTTTTTCCTTACGCGCTTCGCGGATGTTATTGCCCGGTTTATACGGACGAAAATCTACCAAAGGCAAATTCCATACATAACTGTAAGTGCAGAAAAGCCAAGTGGCAAGAACGCTTCCAACCGCTAACACATTTCTAACAGAACTCGTAAAAAGCGGTTCAATCTTACTTGCCCCAAGCATCAGCAGCACAATCACTACATCAAGGAAAATATCTTTATAGAAAGAAACCCACGGCTTCAATTTTACGAAATCGCCAAAGCAACCGCAGTCGGTTACTTTCATGTTTTTTTCGTCAAAAACTAATTTTCCGCCACCGAAAAATGCTTTCCAATCGTAGCCGTTCAGGTAAGTAAATCCTGTAAGCACAGTAAAGAAAAGCAGCATCAATAAACTCAACCAAAGTGTAAGTTTAGGTTTCCAACCGATAAGAATTGCAACACCTAAGGCAATTTCAAACACTATCATAAACACCGCCAACGGTGTGCTGTAATCGCTGAAAAAATTCCACAAGCCTGCCAAACCAATCTGGCTGAAAGCAGCAAAATAATCGTGCATTTTGTAGCTCGTTCCCAATGGGTCAATTGCCTTTACCGCACCCGAAAAGATAAACAGTGTACCCACAAAAAACTGTGCGTACCCATAAAAAAGGTTTTGCGGTTTTTTCAGCAAAACACGCACCACATACAAGCCAAGCGCAATTGCGCCAATCAATCCGAAAAGAGTGTAAACGTTCATTTGATTTATTATTTATTACTGATTATTTATTATTTACTCTGTGAGCCATGAGCTTTGCGCCTTCTCATATCTAATATCTCACATCTCAAGTCTTGTAATTAAGTTTTATCAATGCAAAAATTGCGTAATTCACAATGTCGCTGTAGCCTGCATCAATGCCTTCGCTGATGATTGTTTTGCCGCTATTATCTTCAATTTGTTTAATGCGCAGCAGCTTCATCAATATTAAATCTGTAAAAGAACTGATGCGCATATCGCGCCACGCTTCGCCATAGTCGTGGTTTTTGGCAAGCATCAATGATTTAATTGTTGCTACTTCTCTGTCATACATTTCAAGCGCTTCTTTAGCTGTTAGCTCCAAGCGGCTGTCGTTTTTTAATGATAACTGAATCAAACCAATCACGGCATAATTCACCAAGCCGATAAATTCAGGTTCTACGCCTTCATTTACCATAGTTGTTTCGGCTTCTTCAATCGTTTGAATGCGTTGCGCTTTGATAAATAGCTGGTCTGTCAGACTTTTGGGGCGCAACACCCGCCACGAAGTGCCATAGTCCTGTGTCTTCTTCTCGAAAATATTGCGGCAGGCTGCTATCTGCTCGTCAAACTGTTGCGCTGTGTTCATTTGTGCGCCAAAGTTAGTTTATGAAAGCAAGGGGCAAAGTTGTTTTGATTTTTTTCACTACCCACCCGCAGCGGCTTAGTTGTTAAGCAGTAATCTTTGGTATTGACTTTAATTACGTATTAACATGACTGAACTCATAGTAATATCAGTAGTTGTTGGCACACCTTCGCTGTTTGGAATGAGCGGAATTGGGTAATATTGTTTCACAACATAAAATAGTGAAACCATGAAAAAGATGATTTTTGTAGTATTCATAATTACAATGTATGTAAATGCTGTTGCTCAAAAATGGGCATTACCTTCTTCTACATGGATAGTAAGTTATTCATGGGTGTCCCCTGCTTATTACACTACGATAAAAGTTGAAAGCGATACAATCATTGACGGAATCAGCTGCAAGAAAATAGGCAATATCTCACCGATATACACCTATGAAAGTAATGATACAGCTTATATTTATATTGTAGGTAAGTTCAGACCAACCTACTATTTCAATGCTCACGTTGGTGACACCATTTCGTTTTACAATGTCAATTACTCTGACGGATTTTGTGGTATTGACAGTATAGTTTATGCTGTAATTGACAATATTGATTCTGTTGATGTTGGAAATAAATTTTTAAAGAAATACAACGGTGTAATTATTAGCGACACTATGCCTAATGGCAATAGCTTTAGTTACACAGAATATATCGGCTCTAACTATATTTTTCCATATCTGTATTGTCCTAATATTATTGACCAAGAATCTTATGGTATTTGTAATTATGGAGATAGCACAATTCAAAATTTTTATTCCTTTCAAAATAATTGTCTGAATGTTTCAGTAGATAATATATTCCATGATAAAAATATTTCTGTTTATCCCAACCCGGTATCTTCCCAAATAAACATCAATTCGAAATATTATGATATACAGGAAATTTTCATTTACAATATACACGGACAACTACAAAAAACAGACACTTATTTCAATCACCCAAGAGAAATACAGGTTGATGTGAATAAACTTTCATCGGGTATTTACTTTTTACATCTGCGATTTTCAAATGGAGAAAGCTATATGCAGAAGATATTAAAGGATTAGACAGAATTGAGAGCAGGTTAATTTAATGCCGCGATTTTAATTTTCCTTCCTCTGAATTTTCATCTTCCGTCTTTAGCGGAGTTTTCGCAAGTTACAACAAAGGGAGATAATTTGTTGGAAGTCTTTGAAGCACCCCAAAAGCCTTTACATTTGGCGACTTCAACAAATATGCGTTTAGTACAATTACCCTTTTCACTTTCTCGGTTTCAATATGCAGCTTTAGAAGAGTGGCTGGTGCGCAATGCTGATT
This sequence comes from uncultured Chitinophagaceae bacterium, assembly GCA_964605875.1. Lineage (GTDB taxonomy): Bacteria > Bacteroidota > Bacteroidia > Chitinophagales > LD1 > UBA7692. Next base: position 252 of record CAZSEG010000096.1, on the reverse strand, counting down.
GTTCGGCAGGCGATTTGTTGTTGCTTTATATCAATACGCCAAGTGTTGTGGTTGGAAAAAATCAAAGTGTTTTTAAGGAAATCAATATTCATTTTTTGCTGAATAATCCTGATGCAATTGTGCGCAGGGTGAGTGGGGGAGGAGCGGTGTATCACGATGAAGGAAATTTGAATTTTGCTTTTATCACACAGTTTGATGAAAGTAAGCTGAACAACTATTCGCTTTTCAATACACCAATTAAAGATGTGCTGA
>CAZSEG010000095.1:0-12831 GCA_964605875.1 uncultured Chitinophagaceae bacterium | reverse complement strand
GGAGGAAAGCATCGAAAACGTAAACACAGCCGATTTTTCAGAATACAGCTATTTTGAACAGGTTAAAGATGCCGATAAAAAACAACACTACATCAGCTCAATCACACAAATTGCCGGCTACGATTTGCCCATACTCGAAGGTTATGCCGAGCCGTTTGAAGCAAAAAAAACACACGAGCAACTTTGGAGCATCGGAACACTGCTTACGGGGTTAGTTATTTGGTTGGTAATGCTGCTGCTGTTGAAACCTAAAAACCCTGTTGAGGCTGTGTAAAATAGCGTAATCATTTTTTAACTTTATAGCTCATAAATCAAGATCAAAACTGAATGAAAAAAGAACTGATTATAGAGTTGTTACAAAAATTTGAGCAAGCCGCTTACGAATACAAAGGCGTAGAATGTTGGAGTGCAAGAGAATTGCAAAAAGTCTTCAATTATGCCGAATGGCGTAATTTCTTGAAAGCCATTGACAAAGCCAAAAAGTCTTGCGAAAACGCAGAGGAGGCGGTTTCCGACCATTTTGTTGGCTTCAACAAAATGGTCGAATTAGGCAGTGGTTCAATGCGTGAAATTGACGACATTGCCCTCACAAGATATGCCTGTTACCTGATAGCACAAAATGGCGATGCCACGAAAAGTGAAATTGCTTTTGCTCAAACCTACTTTGCCGTGCAGACACGCAAACAGGAAATTATTGAGCAACGACTTTTGGACGTTGCACGAGTAACAGCAAGAGAAAAGCTAAGCAGGTCTGAAAAGAAACTTTCGGGTATCATTTTCGAACGTGGAGTGGACGATAAAGGCTTCGCCATTATCCGCAGTATGGGCGACAAAGCCTTGTTTGGTGGTTTTTCAACCAACGATATGAAACGTAAACTGCAAATTCCCGACAACAAACCGTTAGCCGATTTTCTGCCCACGCTTACCATAAAAGCCAAAGACTTTGCTGCCGAACTGACAAGCCACAACGTAGTAGAAAAAGACTTGAAAGGACAACAACAAATCGGGAAAGAACATATTGACAACAATACGGCAGTTCGCAAAATGCTTAAAGAAAGAGGCGTGCAACCCGAAAACTTGCCTGCATTGGAAGACGTAAAGAAAGTGCAACGCAGATTAGAAAGTGAAGAAAAGAAAGTAAGCAAAACGACCAACAAACTGAGTAAGAAAAAATAAACAGCGACTAACAGAATATGAAAACAATATTTTTAATCATCGCAATAGCATTAGCCGCAACAGCTGCACAGGCACAAACCGATGGCGAACCTGCATCGGATATTAAAATGTCCTTAAAAAAGAAAAAAGGTAAGATAGGGCTGTTAAAAGGTTACAACGATATGATATGGTGGATAGAACCCGAATATGATAAAGTAACCGGAATGTATTTCTCACCAAATTCAGAACTAATATACTCCAAATTCTGGAAAGGAAACACCTTTGATATTGTCAAATGGGATAAAGAGTATTATAAAAAAGATAACAAGCCTCAATTTGTTGTATTGGCTAAAAATGTAACCGAAATAATCGCATTTCCTGAAAACAGCAGGAATATATTTTTTGCATATAAATCAGGTGACAAATGGGGATGTTCTTTTTATGGATCGCTATACGGTACATTTTACGATACCGATATTCCTCCTGTTTATAGCGCGCCCCCTGTCCGGTTATTCTGGGATAAAGAATATCGTGCTTCTTTTTATCTAATTGTCCAATCCGGCAACTTATCTGGGTTGCTTACTATGAGCGGAAAAGCGATTATAGAACCGGGCGAATACAGTGATTTTAAGTTAGAAGGTCAGAAATCAGAAAGGAATTTATATGGCACGACACCCGACTATAAATTTATAGAGATTACAGGCAAAAACAAGTTAAAAGGCTATGCAATACCTGGCAGTATATTACCACCAGTTTTACCTCAATATGTTTCAATTGAAGTGGTAACTAAAGGTTATAATTATTTCATTTGTACGTTACCGGATGGCAAAACAGATATACGGAAAAATGAAGACATTATGACAGAAAAAGAAATTGCCGGTCTGGCTGCCCAAATTCCTGAACTCTTGAATACGCCAAGACTTGGGGACATTGCGAGAGCATATACTTTTAAGGACACTATCCTGGGCAATATGTTCATTGAAAGGAAAACCGATAAGACAGGTAAAATAGTCAGCATTGGCGACAAGATTGTAAATATAAAATTCAGCAATTATGGAAAAGTGGATTATAATGCAAACGTATACAGCTTTGATATTGACGGGAGAAAAGTACTGTATTATAAATCCAAAAACGGGGTGGTTAAATGCAACTACCGCGCACCTGAAAACAAAAAGCTGGAAGAAGAAATTATCATGTCAAATACTCCATGGAAAGGAACAGAGGCTCCCTTTCCCGTTATTTTTGTGGATAGTGCCAATTCTCTGTTAGCCATTAATGCTGCAACCAATGAAAGAATGGTATTGCATAATAACGTCCGGTTTGACAATTCCTTAAAAAAATCAACAATTACCCACGAGGGTATTAAATATACGCTGTATAAATTTTCCGACCATACAGACATAACTTGTTTTGGACATCGGCAGTATAATTGCAGTAAATGTGGAACAGCCGGATATGTTTATAGCGAAGGAAAGGTATATACCCCGGGCGAAACAACATACAAAACCGAAGACATAACAATCATCAAAACATCAACGGACCATTTCGATAATAGAAAAACAACACAATCAACAACAACCACTGTTAAAACAAAAGTAGAAGGAAAAGGGTCTTACGAAAACAGAACTTCTAAAGTAACCTGTGACGTATGTAACGGTAAAGGAGGAACAAATATTGACACTTATCTCAAATGGGACGGAAAATCCTGGTCTGTCAGGTAAATGATAAAATGAACGACTATCAACAGCTAAAGTAATGCAACAAAACAAACCAATTTTCTCACCGTTTTTAAACCACATACCGAAAAAGCCTGCAAACTCAATATACCTTTAAAGAATAAAACAGGATATGAACAAACTATTTTTAATAACCGCAACAGCATTAGCCGCAATCCAATTCAGTTTTGGGCAGGCAACAAACACAACTGTTCCAAACGCCAAAGTGCAAAAAGAACTAAAATACCTCAATGAGTATTTGGCGACTTTTGAGATAGAGAATTTTAAAAACATTGAAATAAAAGACGGCTACCTGCTTGTTAATTACGAAAACAAAACAGACAAGATAAGCAAAACTGAAATAAAGGAAGTGAGAATAGTTGAGAAAGAATTGGACAACAACATACAGCTTATCTGCAAAAATCCTCAAACCGGTGCTTATGCCAGAACCGTTACCATCGTAATGCCACCGGAGGATGTAACTGAGGTGAAATCCATATTTGACGATTTGCTGGAAGCATGGAAAGGCGACAACAAACCAACAAATACCGCCACCACAAACACATCAATACAAAATGCCTTAAATGAACTGAATGAATATTTAAAAACCTTCAATAATGACCAATACAGAGGAATTGAAATAGCTGACGGCTATTTAATTGATAGTTCCGCTAATAATCAATATTCAAAAGCAAAAATTGAAGATTTAGACATTGTAAGGTTAGATAGTGATAATACCGTAGTCATAACTTGCAAAAACAAAAGCAACTGTGTTTATTCATCCATTACCAAACGACAACATGGTTACTTTAATTTTCAAACCACCACAGGAAAAGACTTATTGAAATTGCAATGGCTGCTCAAGAATTTGTTTGCAGCAATGAAAGGTGAAAAACTACCTGCTACAACAACCACAGCTACCAAGAATATCCCTTTAAAGGATGCACTGGCTGAGTTAAATGATTATTTAAAAACATTCAGCAATTACAGATGTAAAGGAATTGAAGTAAAAGATGGTTATGTGTATAGCAGGTATGATAATGATAAATATTCTAAAGCAAGCATGGCAGATTTATCCCGTGTAATACTGATTGATGAATACAAATACATTAAAGTAACCTGCAAGAATAACAGTGAGTGTATTTATTCTTCTACCACAAAAGGTTATCACAGTTTCTTTAACTTTAGTGAAACTGACGGAATAGATTTAGGCAAACTGAAAATATTATTAGAGAATTTTTTAGTGGCATTGAAAGCCGATAAAACCCAAAAAGCCGAAGTTTCATTGGTTAAAACCACAATCACAAAACCAACAAACAGCGACATCACAAACTCATCTTCCGAACACAAAATAAATTATGGCGAGAAACTCGTATATCCCGAAGACGAATTAGCAAAACTGCGTGCGCCTTATGATGCCGTTGGAGAAAGAAACAAGAAATTACATCAGCAATATGTAGAACATTTCAAAAAACAGGGCAGCGGAAACAACGGCTCAAACAATACGCCAATCAAACCCGAAGAAATCAGCGTTTCGTTCAATTATACGCTGTCTTCATTATACGGAAAGCCGAAATTAGATGAGGTTTCCACTTACCAAGCTACCCCAATTACCATTACCGTAACGGGCACAAAAATGGTGATAAGCAAATACGGAACATTTACCATTGATAATTTTCAACGCGACACCGATGGTGCTTACATGTATAAAATTTCCGGTAGCAATACATTTATACAATTTAAAATTTCCAATAACAAAGGTCTGGCAGTTTTATATACCACAGAGGGCAAAGGAGGTGTTCTTTTCGGCAAAACAGCTTTTAAAGTGAATGAAAGTATCCGTAATATATTCAAATAAATTTAAGTATGAATAAGCTAATCACAACGCTTGCAATAGCTGTTACATTATACGCTTGCAATACAAAACTTATTGACAACAGAAAACCGCTCAACTCAAAAACTGAAAACAGTGTGCAGTTGGGCGATACGCTTGTGATTTTTACGGGCGAGTGCAAAGGCTGTCAGTTCAGCACCAGCTACGGCTTCACCGACAGCTTGGGCATTATCAAAGAAACAGGTTACAAAAGCAGCGACCCTTGCCCCGAATGTGACGGAGGAAGCTATAATGTGGAAATAGAATTTGTACCGCTAAAAACAGGCAGAACCGTACTGAAAATGTATCAGCACGAGTGGGCAATGTCCGACAGCATTTACGTTCCCGAAATGTTAGATTACGAACAGAAACCAATTATTGTGGATTCTGCACTTGTGGCAACATTTATCATTGAAGTGAAAGATAAAATTGAAGTAAAAAGCAAATAATATGTTCATTCATCCTTATTTAATACTTGTTGTAGCTGCAATCAGTCTGACAGCTTTGTTTTACAGCATCAGGAAGAAGCATAAAATACTAATCATCATTTCAGCTTTGATTACTTTGCCTGTGCTGTTCTTTGCAACAAAATATCTGAACGAAATCTTTTTTGCAGCTAAAACAGAACGCAGTGGCGTGGTGATAGACAAAGAAACAGGCGAGCCGCTTGCAGGCGTTCAAATTGAAAACTATCGTGCTTTTGCCGATGATAAATTGGCACTCAACCCAAAAGTAGTAACAGACAAAAACGGGCATTTTCACATCAAACAAAAGATAAACATAAAGACCTTATTTTCTTTAGACTTAGAAGGCTATTACGGTTATGTAAGCAGACTGCCAAAACAAGGCGACACTATAAAATTGGAGAAAATAAAACCGGATGATGAATGACGGCTGATGAATTTCTCTGCGCCTCCGCGAGAAACCTAAGTTTGCGTAAGCAAACACTCCGTGTTCTCTGTGTGCCCTGTGTAAAAAATTGACACTACCCGCAAATGAGAAAAATCACACAAACTTTTTTTTGAGAAAACCCCTCCTATATTTACACCAAATAAATCCGGTTTATGAAGCATGTTTTTACATTCTTTCTGGTTGCTCTTATGTTGGGCAACTCGATTATGGCACAAGAAAATTTCAGACAGCAAGACCGTTGGCTGGCATTGATTGACTTTGCACAGGTAAAGCCCGAAGCAATCAAAAATGCCGCTCCGCATTTTCCCGGAACGGATGTGAGCAACGAAAAATCTTACAAGGAATTTTCGGAAAAGTTAGCGCAATGGAAAAAGAAATATGCCAATGAAACAGAAGCATTGCTTGCCATTCCCGAAATTAAAAAACTGAATCCTTCGAGGGTTCATTTAGGCTTGCAGCAAGCTATTGAAGTGCGCAAGTTTGAAAACAGCTATTGGCAGTGGATGAATGTTTCGGGGCTTGCGGAAAATGAAATTGAAGCCATTGCTCAGCATCTTCCAAAACCCGATTTAAAAGCGCACGACATTTTGCTTGCGGAGAAAAATTACGAAAGCGCGGTAAGCGATTGGATGTTGCTTTTCCCCAAAGAAGCCGGACAGCTTTTCAATCATCCCGCCATGAAAGCGCACGCAGTGGCTAAAGAGCCTGTGGAAATTACCGCGCCTGCAACCGATGATGCTTATTTGTATGTGAAAGTTTCTGCCGCAAAGCCCGAAAGGAACCTGTTCGGTTCGGGGAATGAAACATTAGACAACCTGCGTTATGAAACCTACCTGAAAGCATGGTATCACCGCTATTGCGAAGAAGATTTTTACCGCATTTATTACCCCGAACAGTTAGCGGAATGGAAGAAAAACCGCGATGGGCAAAAAGAAATTCCGCAATACTAAAACACGTTATTTCACACGCCTCCAATCAAATTTTATGAAGAAGATACTACACACGGTTTTTACCATATTTATTGCAACACAATCCATCACTGTTTTGGCGCAACCCGGCAGGGATGGCGCAATGCAGGTTCAATTGCGCTTTGAAGAAGCGTGGAATGCAGACCGCAACGGCAACAGCGGCTGGGATGCCATTGAAGTTCCGCCTTACGAATTGTTTCTTGACATCAGAACGCGCGATTATCCCGATGTGGATGGCGTAAGCTGGACAAATTCGGGTAACATCGGTTACAGCAATGGCAGCACAAGTTTAAATGGTCCATATATCACCAATATCACCGATTACAACAAAACTTACACTTACGGAGCGGTGAATACGCCTGCACCGCAAACTACACCGCTTGGCATACAAATAGGCTACAACGGCTTTGAAAAAGATTGCTGGAGCTGCGCGGGAGGATTTCTTTGTTTAGGCAGTTGCGGTGGCGGCAACTTCAATTTGTTTCAGCCCAATTGCCCCTGCGGTTGCGATTGCAATGATGACGACCAGCTTGCTCAGGGCGAACACACAGGCACGAACCGTTATGATTTCAGGGCTTATCCGCCTTATGCTTTTTCTCCGCAGGTGTTGCAGCGCACGGGAGCAAACGGCATCAGCACATCCAACTCCACCTACAACTTGGGTACGCTGCTGCGCTCGCACTGGACATCGCCAAGCCCCGATACTTTAAAAGCAACAAGAACACATCTGTGCGAGCCGGGTTATATTACCCTCATCACGCATGGCGCGGTTTTTGGCGGTGATTATGTATGGTACGAAAACGGAAATTTCCTGCAGTATTCAAGCAACAGCGATTCGTTTCTTACGGTGTTTATTCCTTCCACAACCACTTACCGCGTTTACACAAGAAACAGTGGGCAAAATTCATGGAGCTACCGCGAACTGACTATTACCGTTGGGCAACCGCTTATCAATAACATCACCGCCACCGACCCCAATTGCAACGGCACATCTACCGGAACAATCGCAGTTGCTGCATCCGGTGGCAACGGGGCAATTCAATACTCTATCAACAACGGGCAGACCTGGCAAAACAGCGGCAATTTTACAGGGCTTGCGCAAGGCATTTACTTTGTGAAAATCAAAGATAATTTCTGCACTGTTCCGCAATTTGGCGCAACCGTTCAGTTGAAAGACCCTGCGCTGTTAGGCTCAAATATTACTTCCGTTACCAATGTGCTTTGCAATGGTTTGAACAACGGTAAAATAGACCTGACCGTTACTGGCGGTACACCTCCTTACACCTTCAACTGGACGAGAAACGGCTCACCTTTTTCAACCAACGAAGACCTGAATAATATTTCGGGCGGAACTTATGCAGTTACCGTTACCGATGTAAAAGGATGCGTAACTTCTCAAACCGTTACGGTTACGCAACCCGCAACTGCATTAACGGTAACAGGAAATGCCACAAGTATTTTGTGCAACACCGGAAACACCGGCAGCATTGATATTTCAGTAACGGGCGGCACAACACCATATACTTATTTTTGGAGCAATGGCGCAACTACCGAAGATATTTCGGGATTGGCAGCCGGAGTTTACAATGTGTTGGTTACGGATTTGAACGGCTGTCAGAAGTCGGCAGTGTTTACCGTTACCGCACCCGCGCCACTTGCAATTACTTTTGCCAATCAGCAAAACGTGAATTGCTTCGGGCAAAGCACAGGCGCAGTTGAAGCCTTTGTAAGCGGAGGCACACAACCTTTCAATTACGCATGGAGCAACAGCACAAATTCAAATACTATCAGCAATGTTGTTGCAGGAAAATATTACCTCACCGTTACCGACCAAAATAATTGCTCAACGACAGACAGTGTTGAAATTACACAAAATCCGAAGTATTTAATCACGCTTGAAGTGATTCAAAATGTGCGTTGCTATGGCGACTCGGTTGGCTCTGTGGCAATCTCCATCAATGGCGGCACTGCGCCTTTCACCTTCAACTGGACGAACACAGGCACGGGCGGCAACTATGGCAGCAATGAAGATATTTACAATGTGCCGATTGGCGCTTACCGCGTGGTGGTTGCCGATGCTTTCGGATGTGTTGATTCCAGCGACTTTACCATCGGTGGTCCTTCATCTCCGCTTGCGGCAGCAGCGCAGGGCTTTAATGTAAATTGCAATGGCGGAAGCGATGGCGAAATTGTTACGCAGGCTACCGGAGGCACACCGCCTTATCAATATATGTGGAGCAATTTATCCACCCAGCCTGCTATCAATAATTTATCGGCAAATGCTTATTCGCTTACCATCACCGATGCCAATGGTTGTACTTCCATCACGTTGATAAACATCACTCAGCCTTTGCCTTTCAATATTAAAGATTCTATCGTGCATGTGTTGTGCAATGGCGGCAACAACGGAGCAATTTTCCTGACCAATGTAAGCGGCTCAAACGGTGGTTACACTTTTGCTTGGACGGGCGGAGCAACTACACAGGACATCAGCAATTTAACCGCAGGAAATTACACGCTTACGGTTACCGACAACAGAAATTGTTCTGTCATCAACACTTACAAAATCAACGAACCGACTGCAATTCTTTCGGCAGTGGCGGGCAACAATCCCGATTGCTACAAGAATGCAACAGGCTTTGCGGTAGTCAGCCAAAGCGGTGGCACCCCGCCATACACTTTTGCATGGAACACCACGCCCGTGCAAACAGGCATCATGGCGATTAACCTGTTTGGCGACACAACTTATTATGTTACCATCACGGATGTGCTTGGTTGCATCAAAATAGACTCTGCAAAATTAGTGCGCCCTGCGCAGGTAACTGTAAGCACCGAGCCTAAGGATGTTTCCTGCTTTAGTGGTGATGATGGCGAGGTGATAATTCGCGCAAGCGGTGGCGTGGGCGAGTTTGAATATTATGTAAACGGCATCTATCAAACCGACAGCGTGTTTACGGCTTTGACGGCAGGAAAATACACCGTGGTGGTGGAAGACATCAACAATTGTGTGGGTTCAACTTCCTTTATCATCACGCAGCCTTCAAGTTATTTTGTAAGTGCCGGAGAGGATAAAATTTCTATGCGCAAAGAGCCTGTAAAATTGGTTGCCGAAGCATTTTCTACCAACGGAATTTTGGGCTATCAATGGTCGCCCGCAAACAGCTTGGATTGCGACACCTGCCGCGAAGTGTTCGCAACGCCCGACTCTACCACCGATTACATTCTGCGCGTGATGGATGGCGACAGTTGCATCAATTTCGACACCGTGCGCGTGGTGGTAAAACTTGCTCCGTTTTCGTTTATCCCTTCTGCCTTTACACCCAATGGCGATGGCTTGAACGACTACTTCAACTTCGATATTCTCGGCTCAAAAAATATTGCCGTAAAAATATTTAACCGTTGGGGAACCGTGATGTACGAAAATGAAAATCAGCCGAACGGCATCACCACCACCAACGCATGGAACGGTACTTTCAAAGGCGAAAAAGTAGCCTACGAAACCTTTGTCTATAACATCAAAATCACCTATTGGGACGACACCGAAGATGTGCTGACGGGTACGGTGGCGGTGATGAGGTAGATGTTTTCGCAAGACTGCCAAGAGAGAATACATCCATCACTACTTCTTCGGAAACTTCATTTTGTAATCCACACTCACCTTGCCGCGACTGATGTTTTCTAACTTTCCTTTCAGTAAACTTCTTTTCAAAGGCTTTAAGTGATCAATAAAAAGTTTGCCTTCTATGTGGTCGTATTCGTGTTGAATCACACGGGCAGTTAAACCTCTGAATGTTTCTTCTTTGAACTCAAAATTTTGGTCGTAATACTGAATAGAAATCGTGTCCAACCGCACTACATTTTCGCGAATAGTAGGCAAACTCAAACAGCCTTCTTCATAGCTCCATTCTTTGCCAGTTTCATCAAATAATTTAGGATTGATAAACACCTCGCGAATGCCTTCGGGGTTCTCGTCTTCATCGCCATCTTCAATCATTCTGCGGCTGTCCACCACAAACAGGCGAATGGCTTTATCCACCTGCGGAGCCGCCAAACCAACGCCTCTGGCGCGTTCCATAGTTTCAAACATATTATCAATCAATTCCTGTAAGTTCGGATAGCTCTTTTCAATATCCTCACCGCGCTTTCTCAAAACCGCATCGCCATAAGCCACAATCGGAAGTACCATCTTTTGTTCTGTTTTATTCTAAATTTTTCTTTCCAAAAACGACTGCAAGATAATGGTGGCGCTCACTTTATCAACTGTGGCTTTTACCTGCCGCGCTTTTTTGTTTACTCCGCTCATCAAAATCGCCTGCGTTGCCATTTTTGAAGTAAAGCGTTCGTCAATGCGATGAATTTCTTTATCGGGAAATTGTTGCTTCAACCATTGGGCGAAAATTTCAATGTCTTTTACAACATCATTTTCCTCAAATTTTTTGTTGTAAGGAATGCCCATCACAAAAGCCTGCACATCTTCCTTTGCCAAATAATCTTTGAGGAAGGTTTTGATGTTTTTTGTTTCAATCGTATCCAAACCGTTGGCTATGATTTGCAGCGAATCGGTAACAGCAATGCCTACCCGTTTTCTGCCATAATCAAAAGCCATGATACGCGCCATCGTTATTTCTTAACAACGATGTTTGACTTGATGGTAAGCATCGTTTGGCGCGGCTCTGTGTTGGCTTCCACTGTTACGGTTTTGGCTTGTTCGCCTTCTTTTCCTTCGCTGTTAAACTCTACCAGAATCTCACCCGTTTTTCCCGGAGCAATCGGTTCTTTCGGATATTCGGGAACAGTGCAACCGCAAGAACCCGTTGCATTGGTAATCACTAAATTTTCTGTGCCCGAATTGGTGAAAGTGAATTTTGTTTTCACTTTTTCACCTTGTGTGATGGTGCCGAAATTATGTTCGTTTTTTGTAAAAGAAATTCCGGTCAATGGAATATCCAAAGGCGGTGGCGTTGCGGGATTGTCTGCACCTGTAAGGTCTGTCGGAGGTGTTCCTCCATGACTTTGCACATAGTCTTTGAACTCTTTTTCAACAGCTAATACTTTCAATTCATTTTCCTTAGCCGCTTTATTGTTCAGAAAAAAACCTGCACCGGCAACCAGTAGCGCAACTACTGAAATAACTAATGGTATGTTCTTCATGTTGTAAAATTTTGCGCGAATATACATTGCTTGCTTACAGCATATTCTAAAATTTATTTAACAAGGCTTAGTGTTTTGTTGGCTTTTATATCAAGTGCACTATAAAAAATACGTTTAGGTTTGTTCGTAATTAAACAGGATTTTATGAAGAACTTTTCGCGCAAAGATTTTTTGCTTACATCGGCAGTAGCCGGTGCGGGTTTGTTGTTGCCCAAATCCATGTCTGCAATAATTCCTTCAACACGCAAAAGAGTTTTGAGGGTGGCGCATATTACGGATGTACACGTTCAGCCCGAAGCACCCGCACCGCACGGCATGGCGCGTTGCCTGCACGAAATACAATCGCTTGCCGATAAGCCTGATATGATTTTCAACACGGGCGATTCCATAATGGATGCTTTGGGAAAAGATAAAAGCCGTGTGCAGCAGCAGTGGGATACGTGGAACAGCACATTGAAAAACGAGAACAGCATGGAGATGGTTCATTGTTTGGGCAACCACGATATTTGGGGTTGGGGAACGCTTTCGGCAAAGCGCACCGACCCGAATTATGGCAAGCAATGGGCAACGGAAATGTATGGTTTGAAAAAAAGGTTTTACAGTTTCGATAAAAACGGTTGGCACTTTGTTGTGTTAGACAGCATGAGCCACAAAACACTCGGCTACACTGCAAAAATTGATGAGGAACAATTCGACTGGCTGAGTGAGGATTTGAAGAAAACGCCTAAGGAAATTCCCGTGTGTGTGTTGAGCCACATTCCTATTCTTTCGGCTTGTGTGTTCTTTGACGGGCAAAATTTGAAAGGCTCAAATTGGCAAGTGCCGGGCGCGTGGATGCATCAGGATTCCAAGCGTTTGAAAAACCTTTTCACTTTTCATCCGAATGTAAAAACCTGTTTGAGCGGTCATATACATTTAGTAGATAAAGTAGAATATAACGGTGTGAATTATTACTGCAATGGCGCGGCAAGCGGTGCGTGGTGGGGCGGCAGCTATCACGAATTTCCTCCGGCTTTTGCGCTGATGAATTTTTATGATGACGGCACGGTGGAGCGCG
>CAZSEG010000094.1:0-12852 GCA_964605875.1 uncultured Chitinophagaceae bacterium | reverse complement strand
AGACGAGGCGCAAAGGCTGTTTCATCTTCAAATTTTCAAATCATCTCATCTTCAAGTCAATGTAATCAGCGTTCTGTTATTTAATTTGCTTATTCTTTTTGCGAATAATCTCCCTGATACTCTACCTTTGCCCGCAAATATTCTGCTGTTCAAAATGATTCGATTTTTCTGCCTTGCTTTTTCTTACGTTTTCTGTTTGTCAATTACCGCTCAAATCAATGATGCCGCGCGTGTTACGCTTCCTCCGGCATTCAAACCGTTTTATCATGGCGTGGCGAGTGGCGACCCTTTGCCCGATAAAGTGATGCTGTGGACACGCTGCACGCCCGACACCGGCATCAGCGGCTCTTTGGATGTTTACTGGCAAATTGCTACCGACACTAATTTTACCAATGTTGTAAATTACGGCTACGCAAAAGCCTTGCCCGAAAATGATTATACCGTAAAAGCGGATGTCTGCGGTTTGCAGCCGAACACTTGGTATTACTATGTTTTCCGGCACGATGGCAGAAATTCAATAACGGGGCGCACACGCACCGCACCGCCCGAAACTGCTGATAACGACAGCGCGCGTTTTGCCGTAGTAAGCTGTGCCGATTTTAAAAACGGATACTTCAATGCCTATCAAAATATTGCCGACAGAAACGATGTGGATGCTGTGGTGCATTTGGGCGATTACATTTATGAATATGCCAACAGTGGCGGCAACAGCGGCAGAACCGTTGAACCTGCAAATGAAATTATTACGCAAAGCGATTACCGCCTGCGCCACTCCAATCAGAAGTTGGATTACCAACTGAAACGCTGCCATCAACTGTATCCGTTTATCACCGTTTGGGACGACCATGAAGTGGCAAATGATTCGTGGAAAGGAGGCGCAGACAATCATCAAGCCAACGAGGGACCTTGGAATGTGCGCAGGGCAAACGGCTTAAATGCTTATTTTGAATGGATGCCTTTGCGCAAGCCCGATTTGGCAGACACTTTCCGCATTTTCAGAAATTTTAAATGGGGCAAATTAGCCAACTTGGTGATGCTGGATTCGCGGCATTACGACCGCGATGAGCAGGATGGCGGCAAGCGCAACGACACCGCCCATCATCTGCTTGGACCCTTTCAGCAAAACTGGTTGCTGCAACAGCTTAACGATACATCTGCTCAATGGAAAATTATCGGCAATCAGGTGATGTTTGCTCCGCTTACTGCTTTTGGCGTTCCCGTAAACAACGACCAGTGGGATGGCTATGCCGTTCACCGCACCACCATTCAAAATCACATTTTGAATAACAACATCAACGATGTGGTGATTCTTACGGGAGATATTCACACGAGTTGGGCGAACGATGTGCCGGGCGCAAACTACAATTCAAGTACGGGCGCAGGCTCGGTTTGCGTGGAATTTGTGGGTAGCAGTATTACCTCTGCCAATTCACCGTTGCCGGTGGGCGTTTCGCTTATCAAATCGCTGAACCCGCATATAAAATACATCAACCTGGATGATTTCGGATACTACACTTTAGACTTAAAAAAGAATCGCTCGCAAGCCGATTACCGCTATCTGCCCATCAATCAAATTTCAACAACAGTTACTAATGGCGAAAGCTGGTATGTGAACAAAAATGAAAGATTTTTGCGCAAGGCAACGGCTCAAATTGCCGCGCCAAAAATCACCGCACCTGTTCCTTCTTCAATGCCGAACAACGCGATTCCATTCGCAAAAATTGACAGAATAAAAACTGTTGCCATTCAGCAAAATGATGCTGTTGCCGTTGCTGTAATTCCTAATGTTCCGGTTTGTCCCGCCATTGGTTTGAACATTATTGAAAATGCAAATTATGGAAGTAACACCATTGTTGCAGGCACAGATATTTTATATCAACCGCAATTAAATTTTAGCGGAAGCGATACCATTTTACTTACGGTTTGCGAAAGTTTAAATCCTTCGCAATGCGATACCGTTTTATTGGTAATAAATGTTTTGCCTTTCATCAAAACCGATACAATTGATGTGGAAATTAACGAGGGAACGGTTTACAACAACTGCCGCGCTTTTGATGATTTGTTTGGCACAATTGATACTTCATACTTAGTTGCGGGTATTAACGGGTCTGCAATTCAGAATAATGATAGCTGTTTGCTCTACACGCCTGCAACAGGTTTTTGCGGTTACGAAAATGTGCTGCTGATTGCCTGCGATGCCGCACCTGTTGCTAAATGCGATACGGTTTTATACCGCTTTCGCGTAAACCTTCCGGTGGTGAAAGATGTGGTAACACTTTCTGTTTTGAAAACAGATTCCATTCAATATTGTATTAAATACAATGACTTGAAATCGAAAGTTTCATCCTCGCAAATTTTAGTGCAGCCGCAAAACGGCACGGTAACTTTTGTCAATGATACTTGCTTTCAATACACGCCAAACGGCACGGCAACACAAGATGTAATGGTTGTAACGGGCTGCGATGATTGCACCGTGCAGAATTGCGACACCATTGAAATTTTGTTCAATATCATTCCTTCATTTACAACACAAACTTTCACCTTCAACGCAACAAGCGGTGTTGCAACTGCCGTGTGTTATCACTTTGATGAAGTGAGTTTTCCTTATTCATCGGTGAAAATTATTCAGCCGAAAAACAATGCGTTGGTGCAAGTGGTAAGCGATACCTGTTTCAACTATTATGCTGCCGGAAATTTTACGGGTGTGGACACACTTTATGTAGTTGCCTGCAACAATACTTCGCCCAACAACTGCGACACGGTGCGCATTTTGGTTTATGTAAATGTAACTGCATTGCCGCAAGTGCAGCAAACGGCTGTGTTGGGTGTTTATCCGAATCCGTTCAGCGATGGTTTGGTGGTGCATTATTACGCGCACACCGCATCGGATATTGATTGCAAAATTATGGATGCTGCGGGTAGAGTTGTGCTGCAACAAAATTCAAAAGACAAAACAACGGGCTTGCATTATCTCGGCTTCAACACCGAAAAACTTCCGGCAGGAATGTATGTGGTGGAACTTAAAGACGGGCAGAAAAGTTACAGAAGGCAGGTGCTGAGGAGGTAATTGAGGTGTAAGATTTTTTGAGGTAAGATGTGATACCAACAGCCCGTAATAACTATGTTTGCGACACGTATGAAAAGCTTAAATCCAAACTATCCGGCTTATGTGCAGCAGCGCATTGCTGCCAATAAATTCATGCCGTTTCTTGGTTTTGTAATCACTGAAATTGGCGAAGGAGAAATTGTTGGCGAACTTGAATTTCAACCGCACCACGCGCAGCAAAATGGTTATCTGCATGGCGGTATCACTTCGGCAATTTTAGATATGGTGGAAGGTTTTGCCGCATACAGCATGGTGCGCGAAGGCGATTTTGTTTTCACGGTTGAAGCAAAAATTTCTTACCTCAATCGCGGTATGGGCAAAAAGTTTTTCGCTAAAGGCTGGGTGATGAAACCCGGCAAACGCTTTCATTTTTGCGAAGGCGAAATTTGGTATAATGATGAAAACGGCAAGCGCATTGTTGTGGCAAAAGGCAGCGCAACAATGGCGGTTATTCCAAAAGAAGAAGTGTAGTTTCTATTTACACCAACCACTTCAACATTAAATCAATCACTTTGCGGTGAAAGCCTTTGTATGGCGGGTAAAGCAATTGCATGGTAGAACCGCTGTGCAACTGTTTCACAACTGCGCGTTCGTTGCTAAATTCTTTAAAGCCGTAATGCCCCATGCTTTTGCCGATGCCGCTGTTGTTCACGCCACCAAAAGGCAAATTCGCCTGCGATTGATGCACGATATTATCATTGATAACAGTGCCTCCGGCAGAAGTATTATTCAAAATATATTCTTGGTTTTTGCGCTTCTCGCTAAAGATGTACAACGCCAAAGGCTTCTCGCGTGCATTGATGAAAGCCAATGCCTCGTTAATGTCGCGGTATTTGATGAGCGGCAGCAAGGGTCCGAAGATTTCTTCTTCCAAAAGTTCTGCACCCACAGGCACGTTTGAAAGAACGGTTGGCGCGATGTAGTTTTCTTCTTCAAACACTTCACCTCCCACCTCAACTTTTGCGCCCTGACTTACAGCATTTTCCAACAAGCGTTTTATGCGATGGTAATGCTTGTTGTTCACGATGCGGCAAAGGTCGGGCGATTGCTGTGGATTTGCGCCAAAGTTTTTGGTGATGCGTTCCTGCATTTTTGCAATAAACTCATCGTGCTTGCTTTCGTGAATCAACACGTAATCGGGTGCGATGCAGATTTGCCCTTCGTTCAAAAATTTGCCCCATGCGATTTTCATCGCTGCTGCTTTTACATTGGCTGTTTCATCAATGATAACGGGCGATTTGCCGCCAAGTTCCAATGTTACCGAAGTTAGATTTTCTGCTGCTGCCCGCATGATGTGCTTGCCAACCGCAGGACTTCCGGTAAAATGAATATGGTCGAATTTCAGTTTCAATAATTCTGCCGAAACGGTGTGGTCGCCTTGCAGAACCGCCAATTCGTTTTCGGGGAAAACCTGCGCCAATAATTCTTTTAAAAATGCCGATGTGTGCGGTGTAAATTCGCTTGGTTTTAATATCACCGCATTGCCTGCTGCAATGGCTGAAACAATGCCAACCAAAGGCAACTGGAAAGGATAATTCCAAGGGGTGAGGAGGAGCGTATTTCCCTTTGGTTCAAACACAACTTTTGATGCTGTGCCGAGAAAAATAAGTGGCGTGTCCACTTCTTTATCTGCCATCCAGTCGTCTAAGTTTCTAAGCGCGTGGTTGATTTCTATAATTACCGGAGCAATTTCAGAATACTGAACTTCAATTGCCGGCTTGCGGAAATCGGCATAAATAACTTCTTCAATTTTTGTGCTGTTTGCAAAGATTGCTTCGCGCAGTTTTTTGAGTTTCTTTTTTCTGTCGGAAGCAGTGGTGTTGCGCAGATTCCATTTGTTTTTGAACTGTGCGTCAAACACTTTCAGCGTGTCTTCAAATTTGGTGTTCGGGCTGATAGGAATTTGCTTTGTTGCAGTAGTTGTTGCTTCCATTTTATTTGCATTTAGACCTTAAAAAAAGCAGTTTAATCGGATATAACAAAAACTAAAATTTTTGAGTGGCGGAAGTTTCTCTTTCTTCAACTTCTCTCATTTAATGTAAATTCGCCCTTTCATGAAAGTTACCGAACATTTAGCTGCCGCAAAAGACACGCTGTTTTCTATCGAAGTGCTGCCACCGCAAAAAGGCAAAACCATTGATGATTTGCTGCGCGTGATTGAGCCGTTGATGGAGTTCAAGCCACCGTTTATTGATGTTACTTACCACCGCGAAGAAATCATTTACAAAAAACGTTCGGATGGTTTGATAGAAGAAGTGCCGTTGCGCAAACGTCCCGGCACGGTTGGTATTTGCGCTGCCATTCGCGGCAGGTTTAGTGTGGACACCGTGCCGCATTTGGTGTGTGGCGGCTTCACGCCCGAAGAAACAGAAGACGCGCTTTTTACGCTGCACTACCTCGGCATCAATAATGTATTGCTGTTACAAGGCGATTCTGACCAAAGTAAAAAAAGTATTGAAAGCAAGCGCGAACACCGCTTTGCAAGCCATTTGGTAGAGCAGGTTGCTTTGATGAACAAAGGCAGGTTTTTGCACGAAGAAACCGATAATGAAATGAAAACAAATTTCTGCATCGGTGTGGCAGGCTACCCCGAAAAACATTTTGAAGCGCCAAACCTGAACAGCGATTTAAAATGGCTGAAACACAAGGTGGACAGCGGTGCTGAATACATTGTTACACAAATGTTTTTCGACAATGCAAAGTATTTTGAGTTTGTAGAAAAATGCAAGCAAGCAGGCATCAACGTGCCGATTATTCCGGGTATAAAACCAATTGCTTCGAGAACTCAACTCAACAATCTTCCAAAAATATTTCACATTGATATACCGGATGGACTGGTGAGTGAAATAGAAAAATGCAGCGATGATAAAGCCGTAAAGCGCGTGGGAATCGAGTGGGCAATTGCGCAATCAAAAGAGTTGAAAAAAGCCGGAGTGCCTTGCCTGCATTACTACACCATGAGCCGCAGCGAAGCAACGATTGAAATTGCCAGGGCGGTGTTTTAAGGAAGGATTGTTTGTTGTTGGATAAAGATAAATAGGCTATTGAAGTGTTTCTTTTTCAGTAGTAGCAAGCAAATACACCTGCTTTGCTGCTTCATCTACTAACTCTTTATCGGCAATGCACAACCTTCGGAATATGAGGGTGGCATCTAAAGTAACAATGCGGTTACACCGGATGAAACTTTGAAAAGGGAGCGGAGCAGTAAGTTGTTTATTCTCAATGACTATGCTGAAAATATCGGCTTTGGGTTTTGATGTAATCATCACCACAATCACATCTCCCGTTTTGTTTACTTCCTCATTGCTGATGATAAGCGCAGGGCAACTTGCTTTCACTCAGGTTTGTAAAAGGAAAAGGTACTGAAACTATTTCTCCGCGCTTATACATTGCCTGCCGTTTTTAAATACAAATCCCAACGCTCATCTTCTTTGCTGTTCCATTCTTTTGCAAAAGAACTTTCTGCTAATTTCAGCAAGGCTTTTTTCTCTGCATCCCCCGCATCCACAATTTCAAATTTCAAGTGCAGTTCTTCTGCAAGCCGAATCAATAAATCTGTTTGCGCATCACTTTCGGTTGTTACAAGCAATGTTTTCATTATGCTAAAATAACTTTAAACATTCCAATTTCCCCAATATTTTATCAGAAGAAGAAATTGATGTTGAAAAGTGTGGATAAATTATATCTTTGCCGTCCTTTTTTGAAAAAAGTAAAAGAATTATACAATGAAACGGACATTTCAACCCAGCAGAAGAAAGCGCACCAACAAACATGGTTTCCGCAGCAAAATAAGCACTAAAAATGGCAGAGCATTACTTGCCCGCAGAAGAGCAAGAGGCAGAAAAAAACTTACCGTTTCTGACGAAAAACGCCTTAAATAATTCAGGCAATTCGTTTGATGCTGCGCGTTTAAAAGGTAAAAATACCTTTTCAAAAGACGAGCGGCTGACGAACGTAACTGTTATTGATAAAATATTTTCAGAGGGTAAAGCAGTCAATGTTGGCGGCTTTGCCCTTTTGTATTTTCCGCAATTGCAACCCGCGCTTTTTCCTGCGCAGGTAACTTTTGCAGTTGCCAAACGCAACTTTAAATATGCGCATGACCGCAACCGCATCAAACGTTTAATGCGCGAATGTTGGCGAAAAGAAAAAATTAATCTTTATGAAAACCTGCAACAAAAAAATTTGCAGTATGCCGTTTGCCTGATGTACAGAGGCAAAACAATTCCTGATTATGCAACTACCGAAGCAGCCGTAAAAAAATTGGTAGAGCGATTGGGCGGCAAGTAAAAACGTTATGAATGCAATTTTCGACCCTGATAGATTTTTATCGGGATAAAGCGGTCGCATATCGAAAATCGCATGTCATTTAGGCTCAACATTTCACAAACCCTCCTTACTTTGCGGCATGAGTTTTTTACGCGCATGGTTTGCGGGAAGCTGGTGGGAGAGCCTGATAAAAACAGCAGTGATTGTTGCCTGCTGTTATGTGATGATAGACCAGTTGCGCGCTATTGGCAATGTTCACGAACAAAAAGAGCTGATTCAAAAAAGCATTTCCGAAAAATCATTGTGGTTTTTGGTAGTGGTTTTTTTAATGCCGCTTAACTGGCTTTTGGAGGCTTTTAAATGGTGGGTGATGATGCGCAACGTGTCGCAGGTTACCTTTTTGCAAAGCATTCAAAGCACTTTGATGGGTGTGGCTGCGGGCGTTGCCACACCGTGGCGCAGCGGTGAGTTCATCGGCAGGCTGTTTTCTATTGACGAAAAATTGTACCTGCATAGTTTTTACTTTTCGATGCTGGGCGGCATGGCGCAGGCATTTGTTACGGCATCGGTTGGCTTGGCATTTCTGCCTGCATTTTTGCCATCGCCATTTGTTGCGGGCGTTTGCGTAGGCATCAGTATAGCTTTGTTGGTGGCGTATTTTCATTTCGACAGCGTGTCGCTTTGGTTGCCGCGCATTCCTGTTGTAAGTAAATATCTGAAAGATTACAGCAGCGCAAAGCACCCTCCGCTTCCAACACTTTTTATGGTGCTGCTGCTTTCCGGTTTGCGCTATGGCGTTTATACTTTGCAATGGGTTTTGATAGCGAATATGCTTGGCGTAAGCGATAGTTGGGTTGCAATTATTGCTGCGATTTGCGTTTCGCTTTTGTTACAATCTATTGCGCCTGCATTGCCATTATTAGACATTGCCGTGCGCAGCGGAATTGCGCTGTTTGTGTTTGCGATGATTAGCGAAAACACCATTGCAATTGTTGTAAGCACTGTTTTAATATGGATGTTGAATTTAGCAACTCCTGCTCTGCTCGGCAGTATGTGGATGCTGCATGACGGCTATTCTAAAAAGCGGAAAATGCTGGATGAAAAAATAAATAGCACCATAATTGAGGAATGAACTTTTTCAAAAATGCACTTAAAAACCACATAGAAACATAGTTGAGGATTGAAAGTTGAGAGGTTGTTTGCGTAAGAAAACGTTCTGTGTTCTCCGTGTACTCTGTGTGCAATCAAAGTTTACGTAGCCAAAACAAGTTTCTGACATAGCCCGCTATCAGAATCAACTATGTTTCTATGTGGTTTAAATAAAAATGTGTCCGCATGGTAGCTCCTGAAAGGGATGGGTATAAAAACAACAAAGCCATTCCGAAATTACTTCAAAATGGCTTTGCAAATATTTCCTGCAAATTATTTTTTAGAAGAAATCAAATCTGAAATCTTCTACATCGGCTAATTTCTTTTTGGTTTCGGCAATTTTACCTGCTTTGCCTTGCAACTGCATTTTCAAATTAGAAAGGTAGCTCGTATAGTCGCTTGCTTTTGGCGGCTCGTTGATGGTAGTAACCTGAATAGCATAAACGCCTGTGTTACCTTTTACAGGAACAATCAATTTATCTTTTGCCGCACCCGCTGCTGCTGCCGCAACATTGGGCTCAAACAAAGTACCGTTCAAAGTTGGATTGCTGAAAGCCGCGCCCGAAACTGCAACAGCTTCTTTACTTAATTTTGAAGCAATTTCATCAATGCTGCCGCCTTTTGCCGCATTTAATTTTTCGGTTAAAAGTTCCGCTTTTTTATCGCGCAGATAGTCAAATTTCACACGGTCTTTTACTGCATTTAATTCGGGTAAACCCTTTACCGAAACTTCGGATAAAACCGCTAACACATATTTTTTGTCCACGTTCATAATGTTTGATACATCACCTTTTTTAGCATTGAAAGCCCAACGAACCACATCGCGCGCGTTGCCTAAGCCAAACACATTAAAATCGTTTTGGCGCAAGTTATCAGCCGTTTTAGCTTTTAGCTTTTCAGCCGATTTTGTGAATTGCGCTTCTGTTTGATTGTCAGCCGCAAACTTGCTTGCATTGCTGTAAATGGTGCGCTCTGTTTCCGCGCTTGGCACAATTGTTTGGGTTAGGTAAGCTACCTGCACACCTTGTTTTGAAGGCTTGTCATCCGTAACCATAAATATGATTAACTCGTTTTGAGTTGCAGTTTTGTAAACCTTGCCTTTTTTAGCTTGGTAGAACAAAGCATCATTATAGTGTTTAGGTTTCACTTCTCTTTTCACCCAACCGATGTCGCCTGCTTTCAGTTTAGCATCCTGATCATCGGTAAAGCTGAAAGCAAAAGCCTGAAAGTTGCCTTTCAAAGAATCTAACTGTGTGAAAACACTGTCGAACAACATTCGTCTTTCATTCGCTTCTTCCTGTGTTTTTACGTTGGCGAACGAAAAAACAATCTCGCTCACGCGCACCGAATCGCTCAATAATTTACGGTCTGTGATACGTGCCAATTTGTATTTATCCCCATCAATAAAAGGACCAACCATGCTGCGGATTGGCGCGTTGAACAATTCTTCAACTACAGGCGAAAACTGAATCTGGTCTCTTTCGCTGTAAACAACATCGAAAGGCTCTTCGCTGTACAGCTTCACAAAAAGTGAATCATCGGTAGTAGAAGTGCCTGCTGCAAAAGCATCTTTTTTCTCCAACAGGAAATTCAAGGCAGCCTGCGTATCTGCTGCAAACGGAATTATATCAAAAGTTACGTAATCCAATTTGCGGGTTTCTTCATCCTGCTCGTATTTTTTGCTGTGCGCTTTCAGGTATTTTTTCAAATCATCATCTGTGTATTTGATGTCTTCATCTTTTACATCGGCAAAAGGCAATTGCACATATTTAAAATCCACCGTGCGCAATTGATTGTTGTAAGCGTTTTCAGCCAGCCACGTAGGCACATACAAACCTTTGCTTACAAGATTGCTGTATTTCAAACGCGCTTCATCTTTCTTCACTTCTTTTTCAAAGTTCGTCCACATTCTTCTGCGGGTTCCGGGTTCTGCGCCCGGGTCGTCTTGGTCAAGCTGCTGAATGAAGAAACGCACCTGCGCAGCATCAAACTGACCTGTTTGCTGATTCGTAAAACTTTGAACCACATATTGGTGAGGATTGTTGCCGATGGTAATTTCTGCAAGCTCTTCGCTGGTAACGTTCAAGCCTAAATTTGCGTAGGTTTCGGCAGCAATTTTTTCGGCTACCACATCTTCCCACACCTGATTGCGCACCATGTTGCGCTGCTCGTCATTCACCCCGCCCTGCGCGCCCATACGCTCCTGCAGGTTGCGCACGCCATCTTCTACCTTTTTAATAAAATCAGCGTAAAGAATTTTTTCGCCATTCACTTTGCCCACCGTGTCTTTTCTGGCACCGCTTAAAATGCTTGTGTTGCTGTTTAAAACATCCATCAACAAAAAACCTACGATGCTGATGCCTATTACGCCCACCAATAACCCTGAACGCTTACGAATTGAACCTATTGCCGCCATATCTTACAGATATATTATATGTATTTTTTGAAAAAGTGGGCGCAAAGAAAGAAAAACCCGCGTATAAATAGAGTATGACCGAAAGAAAATGGAAAAAAGGGCTTTAAAGACTGAAACATTATGTGGCTTTGGGCGTACAAATTGCAGAACCTTAACCTTATGAAAAACTATTTACTACTCCTCTTTTGCTGCTCAATCGGTACGCTGCCTTTGGCGGCTCAGCACAGCATTGAAATTTTAGACGATAACGAAATTTTTGTTCCCGGAAAATATAACGGTGCTTACAACGAAAAAGGCGAAAAACACGGGCAGGGCAAAGCCAATCTTTCTACCGGAGAAAGCTACGATGGCGCGTGGGCAAACGACAAACGCAGCGGCTACGGCAAAGCAAAACTGAAAGACGGCTCAACTTATTCGGGCGATTGGAAAGAAAACAAACGGCACGGGCAAGGCATATACACTTTTGCCAATGGCGATAAATACGTTGGCTTATTTGAAAAAAATAAAATGCACGGAACGGGTATCTACTATTATTCCAATGGCGACCGCTACGAAGGTATTTTTGCCGATGGCGTGATTTCGGGAAAAGGCACTTTTTTCTACAAAAGCAACGATAAATACGAAGGCGAATTTTGGGAAGGCAAAAAGCACGGAAACGGCAAATATACTTTTGCCAACGGCAATGTTTTTGAAGGTGTTTATGAAAACGATTCGCGCACCGGAAAAGGCAGCATGACCTTCCCCAGTGGTGATAAATATGTAGGCGAATTTAAAGACGGACGCAGAACCGGAAAAGGATTGTTTGTTTTCGTGAATGGCGATAAATACGAAGGCGATTTCCTGAACGGCATGATGCACGGCAGCGGCACATTCAGTTGGGCAGATGGCGACCGCTTTGAAGGCTACTTTGTAAACAATTCGCGCGAAACGGGTAAAATGTATCGCAAAACTTCCGAGCGGGCGCAAGGATTTTCAAGCGCAAAATAAAATCAACAACTTATTATATCAGAGCCGTCCCGCCCGCAAAGCGGGACTTTCTGTTTTTCCGGCTTTTCCAAAGGAGTTGTTTCAACCGAAAACCTATTTGTAAACCCTTCTTCTCAAAATAGTATAAAGCAAAACCACAAACATACCGCCTGCAATACAGTAGCCGGTAAAGCTCCATTTGTTGATGCCGTAAACAAATTGCATTTCTTCGGGATAAGTGCCTAACAGCGCAATAGACGAGCCGATAATCAGCGCACAAATAATATAAGTGATGACAATGCGGTTGGTGATGCTGTCCCACTTTTTGAGTGCGTAACCGTAGCCTTGCAATTCAATTTCAAAATGCAGTTTTCCTTTTTGTGTTTTCTGTAAAATGCTGCGCACTTCCACCGGAATACTGTTCAAAAAAGAAGAAAAATTAGAGAAGCGCGATTGCGCTTCGTTGGCTAAGTTTTCGGGTTTCAGTTGTTCGGTAATCAATCGCTGACCATACGGACGAATGAAATCATAAGTCTTGAAATTGGGGTGCATTTTTTTGCCGATGCCTTCCAGAATTGCAAATGCGCGGAAGATGATAAACACCCCGCCCGGCACGGTAATTTTGTAATTGAACATTATTTTTTGCAGCCGTGTAATCACATCCTGAATGCTGCTTTCGCTCACATCCAAGTGCGCGTAATCTTCAATCAAATCGTTGAGGTCATACACAAACTGCCGCATGTCGGTGATGTTGTCTTCCACCGCAAGTTTGCGAAACTGATTTGCCATTTCGCGCGCATCGTTGCGGCTCATGGCAATAAAAATTCCGGCAAAGGCATACTTGTCTTTTTTCATCAATTGCCCCACCATACCAAAGTCGAGCAAAATAATAGTGCCGTCTTCGCGCACCAACACATTGCCTGGGTGCGGGTCGCCATGAAAAAAT
>CAZSEG010000093.1:0-12908 GCA_964605875.1 uncultured Chitinophagaceae bacterium | reverse complement strand
TGTGGCGGTGAAGCATAAACGAAGTGTACATTTTGTGTGTTTCGGTTTCCGAAATTTTTAAGTTGATGATGTTATCAATCTTTACGATAAATGCCTTGTATTCAGATTTTTTGTACCATCTGTCAAACACTTTAAAGCGTGTTTTCGCTTTGTTGCTATTGTCCGAACAGACATAAATCATTGCATTTTGAGCGTTGTGAAAAAACCATTCAACAATGTCTTCGATTGTTTTTGAAACTTTTGCGTCAAATGGCTCGGTTTCCTCGCTTGCCTTGTCTATTACCAACTGAAAAACATTCGGTATTTCCTGCCCTGAAACCACGCTGAAAGTTTCATCTGCAACGAAAGCAACCCTGTACAGAATATGGTTTTTGGTTGTGAAATTGTAGGTGTTCGTGATGTTGTCAAAAGCGTAATTATAGTGGCTTTGCAAGTTTGATACCTTTTTTGGCAAGCGTAGTTATGGTGGTTTTACCTTTCATATAGGAGCGCACAACCTCTTTATCCGTCAGCATCTTAGCTACAGATTTTATTACCTCGCTCTTATTGATTTTAACCGTTTTCACGTATGTAAAAATACCAATTTATTTCAAAAACAAAATTCAGTGCGAACGTAATGTCGCACCTGAAAAAATGCTATGCTATGTTTGCTATGAAAAATATGCGATTAGCTTTAAGCTGATTTCTTGGTATGGCGCAGGCAAATGGAGAAGTAAAAAAATCTATGTAAATTTGAGTATGAATAAGCGAAAAAGCAAAGACGAACTACAAGTTGCAGTGCCTTTAAATGATGTTTTGCAGCCTGATTTAAAGACTATGATTAAAGAAGCGGAAAAGGGACCGTTTTACTCTTTGAAAGAACTGGAAGCTAAGTTTGATAAATGGAAAAGCTCATTAAAAAAGTAGTTTATTCCGATGCCTTCTTTCAGGATATTAAAGGCATTTATTTATACGGCTTGGAAACGTTCGGTATAACGGTTGCCGAAGTATTTCAACAGCAAATATTGCATCTCACAGCCGGTCTTGCTTTTCAATATTATTTGCACCCCGAATGTAAACCCCTTATCACAAAAACTAAAATTTACCGCAACATCATTTTAGGCAAATACCTGATAATCTATCGTATAAAATCAAACAAGGTTGAGGTATTGAGAGCAATACACGGCAGCAGAAACCCGACATTCATAAAACAGGCTCGCAAAACACCGCTTTAAAAAGAATACCATTAGCTTAAAGCTGATTTCTTAAATAGCCTTGCTAAGAGGGAGAAATGCACAAGGAGTAAGAAAATTATATCTTTCTTATCCGTATTTTGTTTTTAGAAATTGTAATGAAGTGAGGTGTTTCGTGGTGCTGATACTTTTCAATTATTGTTATCAGTTCATTTTCAATTTGCGAGTGTTCAGGTTGGTCGTAGCGCAGAAAAACAACCGAAAGATTAGAGATACCGTAAGCAAAAACCAACTCGCCAAAATCTTTATCTTCCGTAATTAAAATGCCTTTGTGTTGTTGGGTTAAAGCTGCGACTTCCAAATCGGTTATATGAGGATAACTTTCTGCGATTGATAACACTTCATATTGCTTGCTTCGCAATAATTCTATCCAATATCGCTCCAAATTTTCATCGGCAATTATCATTGCGCAACCTCTATCAGTTCTTCATTGGCAATAACATCGGCTACGTAATGAAACACTGCGTTTATCTGCTCAGGCGTAAGCTGCGGATAGGCTTCCAGCAACTGCTGCAAAGTATAGCCTCCCGCGAGTTTTCGCATAATCAATTCTACCGTAATGCGCGTACCTGCAACGACAGGCTTCCCCAACATTACCTGCGGGTTACGTTCTATGTATGTATTGTATTGCTTCATTGCTGTTTGAATTTTCTTGTGAAACAAAGGTACTGTTTTAATCCGAAAATTAACGCTGTTCAGAATGTGCTGCGCTAACATTTACGGACGAGCGCTAAACAATGGAAACGCAGTAAGAATAAGCCATTAGCTTTAAGCTGATTTCTTGGTATGATGCAGGCAAATAGCTAACCCGCATTTACGCACGAGCGAGGAAGGGACATTCAATCACTCTAATAATTTAATAAAAACCACTTAATACCTTCTGTGTAATTGAAGTATTTAGTTAGATATTCTATGAATTGAGCTCGTTTGCTAAAAAAATTATCAGGTACAATTCTATCATTAAATGACGGAGACCAAGCAGCATCAGAATAAATGCGATACTTAATAGTTTTAGTTTCAGAACAGTAGCTTAAATTCAAGAAGCCACAGAGTAATTTTTTAAAATAGTGGTCTGTTTCATTTTCTAAATCAATAACCATGTAATCGGAAAACAAATTATCCTTTCCTGGACAACCCAAGGATGTCTCCAAAAGGTGAGTTTTCAATTCAAAGGTTTTTTGATAGTAGTTAAGTAGACTAATGTCCCTGTAGAAATATTGGTTATCTAACGAACGCCTGAATCCTATTTCCTTAATTTTAGAAGAATTCTCCTTAATACATATTAGTATGTTGTTTATTAAAACTACTAGGTCCTTTATGTTCGTAGATTTCAACTTAGTAAATAAAGATTTTTGTCTTTCCCTAAAGCTATAACAGATTTCTAAATAGCGCTTCACATCTGTTTTTTTTACTCGGATATAATAAATTTGAATACCCCCAATATTTACTTCTTTGTCTGCATGCAACTCTTCAGTTTTTGTTGATTTGACTAAATGGAAATTGATATCCCATACTCCAATTCTTTCAATCGATAATCCTGTTATCAAATTATCTTGATCGTCATTAAGCAAATCATTTAAAGGAAAAAACTCTGCCATTATTGAACATTTACTTCCCATCAAATCTAAAACTTAGCCGCCCCTCTCGGTTTAGGCTGCGCCTAAGTCGAACCAAGAATAATGCTTTCGGCATTTTTTATTTCAAGCCGCAAGGCTGGCATCCACCTTCAACACAAACCCCAAATCTGTCATCATTGATTCGCAGTCATTCCACGAAAGTCCAAACTCTTTTACATCTGCTGCTGCAATCTTGCCTAAAACGCACATCAGTTTTTTAGTATCGTTTGGCTCTAATCCTCCGTTCATAATAGATAGTTCTGCCCAATCCACCAACTGCGCAAGGCTTATTTTGTGGTTGAGATATTTTAAAAGTTGTTCGGCAATTATTTGTTTGGTTATCATTTTGCTACTTTTTATGCCGCCTTTCCAAAAGTGTCTGCCCGTAATAGTCTTTTCATAGTATAATATTCATAGCGCACCTGCATATTCAAAAAGAAAAGTGCGTTGATACCAAGTGCCTGTTCAATTTTAATTGCTGTGGCGGTGGTGATGTTTCGCTTGCCTGAAATTATTTCACTTAATATCGTGGGATATATTCCCATCTTTTCGGCAACTTCTTTTTTTGTGAATCCCCGAAATTCAATCTCCTCTCCCAATACACCACCCGGGTGAAAGATATTTGTCGGTGTAATTTCGTTGGCTGTTTTCATTGTTCCTGATTTTTATTTAATGATAGTCCGTTAATTCTAATACTTCTATGGCTATTTCATTTTCATCCAATTCGTGAAAACAAATTCTGAATTGGTTATCTACTCTTATTGAAAGTTGTCCTTTCCTGTCTCCTTTCAGCTTTTCAAGATTCAACGATTTTATTTGACTGATAGTTTTCAAATCGGGCGCATCTATCAACTGACCAATTCTCATTTTATATTTCTCTACAATGTGCTTTGCAAATTTGTACTTTGCCACACATTGTTTCAATTCAAGTTCATAGAGTTCCAACACTTTTTTGTTTTGAAATCGAACTATCATGCTTCGCAAAAATAGTGAAGTTTAGTAAAAACCAAAACTCCCGAATCAATAAAATCTTTCGGCATTTTTTACCCCACCAACACCTCCTCCAACGCACCTTCATACTTCGTTTTCAACTCAACACTCGTTCCCCAATTTTCATTATTGATAAAAATTTCAGAAACGGTTACTGTACCTAAAAATTCATGCGGATGATTGCCGACTAAATCTAAAAACGCTTTTTTGTTTGAGGCTGAAACGCTCACTACTACTCGGCTTTGGCTTTCACCAAATAACCATGAATCGTTTCGGATATTGCTTTTGTTGCTCACCTGAAATCCTAAACCATCAGGCAAATCCGATTCCAGCAAGGTAATAAACAAACCGCCTTCGCTCACGTCATGTGCCGAGTTGATAGCTTTTGCGGCAATCAGCTTTTTCACTAATTGTTGCAGTTCAACTTCTTCGTTTATATCGAAATGCGGAGTGGAAGAATTTTCAATACCGTGATATTTCACCAAATATTCTGAACTCGAAATATCGTTGCGCGAAACGCCCAGCAAATAAATTTCATCGCCTTCATTTTTGAAGTTTAAGGTCATGGCGTTTTGCCAGTCGCTCACCAAGCCAATCATGCCGATGGTTGGCGTTGGAAACACCGCACCGCCTTCCGTGCTTTGATTGTAGAAGCTGACGTTGCCGCCTGTTACGGGCGTTCCCAACGCTTCGCAGGCAATGCCCATGCCTTTCAGCGCGTTCACAAACTGCCAATATACTTCGGGGTTGTACGGATTGCCGAAATTCAGGCAGTTGGTAATTGCGCTTGGTTCGCCACCGCTGCACACAATGTTGCGCGCGGCTTCGGCAACGGCAATCTGCCCGCCCGCCAACGGATTCGCCCACACATAACGCGCATTGCAATCCACCGTTACCGCCAACGCCTTGTTGCTGTTTTGCTGCACGCGCACCACAGCCGCATCGCTCGGGCGGTTGGTGGAAGTGTTGGCGATGCCCACCATGCTGTCGTATTGCGTAAAAACCCATTTCTTACTCGCAATGTTCAGCGACTGAATCAACGTTTTCGCAACGGCTTTCAAATCATCGGGTTCGGGGACCGCATCAATATTGAATTTCAGGTTTTCGGAAAAATATTTCGGCTCTGAAAATTCGCGTTCGTAAACAGGCGCGCCACCGCCCAACACCAGACTTTCGGCAGGAACTTTCGCCACCAGATTTTCACCCATGTAGTATTCTAAAATTCCTGTGTCGGTTACTTCGCCAATCACCGCGCAATGCAAATCCCATTTGTCGAAAACGGCTTCCACTGCGGCTTCCATGCCTTTTTTCACTACAATCAGCATACGCTCCTGCGATTCGGATAAAAGAATTTCCCAGGGCTTCATATTCGCCTGCCGCGTTGGAACTTTATCTAATTGAATACGCATTCCCGCTTTTCCTTTCGCGCTCATTTCGGAAGTGGAGCAGGTGATGCCAGCCGCGCCCATGTCCTGCATTCCAACCACCGCGCCTGTTTTAATCACTTCAAGCGATGCTTCCAACAACAATTTTTCCTGAAACGGGTCGCCCACCTGCACGGCAGGCAAATCGTTCACGCTGTCGGCAGTAATATCTTTTGAAGCGAAAGCCGCTCCGTGAATGCCGTCTTTGCCCGTTGAGCTACCCACAATATAAACGGGATTTCCCGCGCCTTCGGCAATGGCAGAAATCGTTTCACCGATTTTCACCACGCCCACGCTCATGGCATTCACCAAAGGATTGGTTTGATAAACCGAATCAAAGTAAACTTCACCCGCAACAGTTGGCACACCAAAAGCATTGCCATAATCGCCAATGCCTTTCACCACTCCGCGCAGCAAATATTTTGTGCGATCGTTTTGCAAATCGCCAAAGCGCAAAGAGTTGAGCGAGCAGATAGGACGCGCACCCATCGTGAAAATATCGCGGTGAATGCCGCCAACGCCCGTTGCCGCGCCCTGATACGGTTCTAACGCGCTCGGGTGGTTGTGGCTTTCGATTTTGAACGCGCAAGCCAAGCCATCGCCAACGTCCACCAAGCCCGCGTTTTCTTCACCTGCTTCTACCAACAAATGCTTGCCTTTGCGCGGCAGCTTTTTGAGGTAAGTAATAGAGTTTTTGTATGAACAGTGTTCGCTCCACATCACCGAGTAAATGCTCAACTCGGTGAAGTTGGGCGTACGTCCCAAAATCTCTTTTATCTTTTCAAATTCTTCGGGTCTTAAACCGAGTTGCTTTGCCTGCTCTAAAGTGGCTTCCTGTAGCGATGAAGTTAAATCTGTCATGTATTTGATTTTAGACTTTCCAAGTTTTTAAAACTTGGAAAGTCTTTGAAATGAAGCCGCGAAGTTGCGGAAAGTGGGGGAATTTTATCGAAGAATATTGAGTGATGTGTTATTGCTTTCCTATGTGAGTTTTATTACTGATATTTATACTTGATTGTGCAATGCAAAAACCACGAATTTTATTCGTAGTCTTTTAAATCATTTGAGCCTGAATACAAAAACCGATACTGCAATTCCTAAAGCTATTTCCACTGGAAGGACTTGAGCATAAACCGTAAATCTTCTTTCACAAAATCTATTACAGGTCGCATAGAATCGGCATTTGGTGTATTGTTGAAATACAATGCGCCACGCACAAAATGATGAGCAGAATCTGTAAGGTAAAATTGAACATTTGAAGCAGCATCTCCGCCAACTTCATACAGCAAGCCACGCACACCATTCGGATTTAAAATCTGCACCTCGTCTATGTAATCTGCTTTTTTACTGTGTTTGAATGAAAGCTTATGTGCATCCTCCACCAACTGCTCTAACTTTTGATTTTTATTCAACGGTTTGTAAGTCAGGTTCAGTGTGCCGTTGAAATCGGTGAACTCGATATTGTACCAGCAATTACCTTTCAGATTTTTATCGAAGTAAGTGGTGTCTTCAACAGCATTGGCATATACAGGTTTCTCAAATTGATACGGACAATCCTTTGGCTGAAATAATTCATATTTTCTTTCGGGAAAAACCACGCGCGGATATGCCTTTGGTTTTGGGGAATATTCTTGATTGCAGGAGGAGAGCAGTAGGCAGTGGAATACAAGTAGGCAGTAGGCAGTAGGCAGTGAACTCAAAAATCGGAATGGAGAATTCGTATTTTCTCGCAACCCGCAACTCTCAACCCGCAACTCTTTCTTCATATTTCAATCTTATAGATATTCTTCAAATTTCTGCCTAATCCGTTATAGTCTAAACCGTAGCCCACAATAAAATCATTCGGAATGGTGATGCCCGCAAAATCAACTTTCAAATCGGCTTGCAGGGCAGCAGGCTTAAACAAAAGTGAAGCGATTTTTAAAGAAGCAGGCAGGCGCAATTCCAACTCGGGAAGAATCTTTGCTAAGGTATTTCCTGTGTCCACAATATCTTCAATGATAATCACATCGCGGTTGCGAATATCTTCTTTCAAGCCAATCAATGCCTCCAATACGCCCGAAGAACGCTCGCCATGATAAGACGATGCTTTGATAAAAGAAAACTCACAATCAATCGTAAGATTTTTGGCTAAGTCGGCAGCAAATAAAAATGAACCATTCAGAATCGGAATCAGCAAAGGCTGCTTGCCTGCGTATTCCGAATTTATTTTTTCGGCAACAGATTTTACTGCTTCCAGAATTTTATCTTCGGAAATGAAAAGAGAAAAAGTTTTATCGTGTAAAGTAATCTTATCCGCCATTGATGCTTGTGTTTCAGGCAACGAAGAAAGAAAAATATACAGAATACTTTTCGCTTGAAAATAGTTTTGTTCTGTTTTGCGAAATATGTTTTAGGTTAGTTTCGTATATTCAAAGATTGACGGTCAGAACAAACCACTGCAACAAGAAAATTCGATAACAGAAAAAGAAAAGCGATGAAAAATATAATCTTATCAATGATAACGGTTACGTTACTTTTTGCAGGTTGTAAAAAAGATGACGACTTAACACCACAGGGTAATTGTGAGTTCATAAATTTCAAATACTATAACGGAGCGCAAGACGATTTAGGCGAAATATCCAACAACTACATTTTGGTTGGCGTTGATACAACTTACAGCGACACCCAAATTCAAAATTTTATTTCAAGCGTAGGCTATTTCGACCAAAATTATACTTATACAATTCACACGGATGGACGATACAAATTCAAAGAAATTCCGCTAAGACTTAAATCGTCCAAAAACTGCGGACAAATCACCTACATAATTTCCGAATTAGAAAAAAATGCTATTGTTTCTTATGCTCACTACACAATGAAAACAGACAACTGCCAAAACTTAATTTGGGAGCAGATTGGTAATTTGTGCATTAACAGCTACGGAAGCAGTTTTTATGTGAAAGTATTTGATGAAAACGACTTGACAGACTTAAACCAAAAAATTGCAGAAACAAATACTGAATTGGTGAAGCAAAATGAATTTATGCCAAAATGGTTTGAATTGAGAGCGACAAAAACCTCTAATGGAGATGCTTTAAAAATGGCAAACTATTTCCATGAAACAGGGCTTTTTGAAGCTATTGACGCAGGAATTTCTAAATATCCTGTTGAATAGAAAACGAACTATCAACACAAGGAATGATGAAAACTTCAATGCCACACAAGTTGTTGATAACCAATACAATACAAAATATTTTCCTTATTTGTGAGGAAAACATTAACATCAATAATTTCATAAGCAATGGTAACAATAGAAAAGAAGGACAACAACTTCATATTTAAAATTCAAGGGTTGCACAAGTTATGGGCTTTCCGCAGCAAACTGACAATACCGGTTGAGAACGTAATCAAAGCCTATCCTAACGAGAAAAGCCTAAATTGGTTTATGGGACTTCGTATGCCGGGCACACACATTCCGGGACTTATTACCGCAGGAACGTATTATGTAAAAGGCGGTACAATTTTCTGTGATGTTTCTGACCACAAAAAAAGTATCGCGGTAGAATTACAAGACGAATTTTACAAAAGCCTAATCATTGAAGTTGAAGACCCGCAAAGTGCCATTGACTTATTGACGAAAAAATAGTTCCACGTGGAACAAACAGCCTTGCTTCAATCACACTTCTAAAATCCTAAATCTAAAATCAATCCCATTGTTCCACGTGGAACAGTCGCCAATCTTTCATGTCTTAGGTTGGCTGCTTTCCCCTCTTGAGAGGGGGCAGGGGTGTGTTTTAAATCTAAAATCAAAAAATCTCACATCTTAAATCTTCCGCCCTATCTTTGCACCGCAATGTTTCCAGAATACGATGTAATTGTGGTGGGTGCGGGGCACGCGGGCTGCGAAGCTGCTGCTGCTGCTGCCAATATGGGTTCAAAGGTTTTGCTCGTAACCATGAACATGCAAACTATTGCCCAGATGAGTTGCAACCCTGCAATGGGTGGTGTTGCCAAAGGGCAAATCGTGCGCGAAATTGACGCGCTTGGCGGCTATTCGGGAATCGTTTCCGATAAAAGCATGGTGCAATTCAGGATGCTGAATCGCTCTAAAGGACCTGCAATGTGGAGTCCGCGCACGCAAAACGACCGCATGATGTTTGCCTCACTTTGGCGCGAAATGCTGGAGCAAACTCCCAATATAGATTTCTGGCAGGATATGATTTCAGGCTTAATTGTCAAGGATAAAAGAGTGGTTGGGGTTAAAACATCTATGGGTTTGGATATAAAATCTAAGACTGTGGTGCTTACCAATGGAACCTTTTTGAACGGCTTGATTCATATTGGAGAAAAGAACTTTGGAGGAGGCAGGGCAGGGGAAAAAGCGGCTCATGGCATCACAGAGCAATTGGTGGAACTCGGCTTCGAGGCAGGAAGAATGAAAACAGGAACGCCTCCGCGCATTGACGGCAGAAGCCTTGACTATACCAAGATGGAAAAGCAGGAAGGTGATGAAGATGTAGTCGGTTTTTCATATAAAGAAGGAACGAATCCGTTCAGACAGCCGCGAGTTGCGAGTTACGAGTTACGAGAAAACAGCCCTCCTTCCCTCGCGACTCGCAACTCGCAACCCGCAACTCAGCTTCCCTGCTGGATTACATACACCAACACTAAAGTTCACGATATTCTGCGCACGGGCTTTGATAAGTCGCCCATGTTTTCGGGTAGAATTAAAGGTTTGGGTCCTCGTTATTGCCCATCGGTAGAAGACAAAATTGACCGCTTTGCCGATAAAGACCGCCATCAAATCTTTGTAGAACCCGAAGGTTGGAACACAGTAGAAATATATGTGAACGGCTTCTCCACTTCCTTGCCCGAAGATGTTCAGTATAAGGCTTTGAAAGAAATCCCAGGCTTTGAAAACATGAAGATGTTTCGCCCGGGCTATGCCATTGAATACGATTATTTTCCACCTACTCAATTAAGTCTGACACTTGAAACCAAGTTGGTGCAAGGCTTGTACTTTGCCGGTCAAATCAACGGAACAACAGGTTATGAAGAAGCTGCCTGCCAGGGCTTAATGGCGGGAATCAATGCTCATCGCAAAGCCAAAGAACAAGATGCTGTGGTGATTAAACGTTCCGAAGCATACATTGGTGTGCTGATTGACGACCTGATAAACAAAGGAACTGAAGAGCCATACCGAATGTTTACTTCCCGTGCCGAATACCGCATTTTGCTCCGTCAGGACAATGCCGATTTAAGGCTTATAGAACTTGGCTATAATTTGGGTTTGGCGGACGAAAGTCGCTACCAAAAGCTGAAAGAAAAGAAGGAAGCAATGAAAGAATTGAACAAATTCTTTACAGATTATTCGGTAAATCCCGAAGACATCAATGCCTTTTTGCTTGAAAACGAAACGACAGAAATAAGGCAAAAAACTAAATTTGATAAGATTCTGGCGCGTCCGCAAATGACTTTAAGTTTACTCCGAAAGGCTTTGCCGGAGGTAGAAAATGTTTGCAAAAAGTTTGAGCAAGGCTTTTTAGATTCAGCAGAAACGGAGTTTAAATATGCCGGTTACATAGAAAGGGAGCATGAAATGGCTAAAAAAATCAACCGTTTGGAAGAGGTGAAACTGAATCCCGAATACGATTACAATGAGATTAAATCATTGTCAATGGAAGCTCGGTTAAAATTGGCAAAGATAAAACCAACAACTTTGGGTCAGGCAAGCAGAATAAGCGGGGTTAGCCCGGCAGATGTTTCGGTGCTTTTGGTTCAATTAGGCAGATAATTTTGAAAGAAAAATCAACACATTTTGAGGAAAGTATGGATTTTTTTTGTGAGAAAGCAGCAGGCTTTTTTCATAAAAACCGATTGGTAATTGCTGCAATTGCTACACTGATACTTACGGCTTGTGCCAATGAAGTTGCCCCGACCGGAGGGGCAAGAGATACCGAGCCACCCAAATTAAAGCGCGCAGAACCGGCAGATAAAACAACCATGTTTGCCGGAAACAAGATAAAATTCACCTTCAATGAATATCTTGGGCAAGGTGGATTTGCGCGAACACTGCTTTCTCCTCCGCTGTTGGCAAAGCCAAAATTCAAGGTTTCGGGCAAAACCTTAACGGTTATTTTGCCGCAAACTTTAGCTCCGGCAACTACTTATATCCTCAATTTTGCCGATGATTTAAAAGACTTAAATGAAGGAAATGCTATCCTGAATTTCAGCTATGTGTTCTCTACCGGAGCTATAATTGATTCGCAAATTGTGCGCGGAAAAGTAACGGATGCCGCTACGGGCGAACCCGCAGATGAAGCAATTGTAATGCTGCATCCGCGCGATTCAGTGGATGGTGTTTTGCATAATCGCCCGACTTATTTTGCCATTACCGACAAAGACGGAAGCTATCAGATTGGTTACATAAAAGCCGCAAGCTATCAGTTATTTGTGCTGAAAGACCAAAATATCAATTACCTCTACGACCAGCAAAATGAAATGATTGGCTTTAAACAAGAGAAAATTGAACTCTTTGATACGCTTGCAGCAACAGAAGATTTAGCGCTTTTTCAGGAAGAAAAGAAGAAG
This sequence comes from uncultured Chitinophagaceae bacterium, assembly GCA_964605875.1. GTDB lineage: Bacteria > Bacteroidota > Bacteroidia > Chitinophagales > LD1 > UBA7692. Next base: position 1,073 of record CAZSEG010000093.1, on the reverse strand, counting down.
CAAAAGTTGATAGAAAAGTCATTTGTTGAACCGGGATATTTGCTTTTGGTGTATGCTGCTCCAATAAAAACAATTGAAATAAAAAGCAATTTGGACAGCACTGGAACTTTTGCCTATTTATCTGAAAAAAAGGACAGTGTCCATTTTTGGTACAAAAATCCGTTTGAAAAGCAGGCAGATTTGTTAATTACGGTAAATGATACCCTGAAAGACAGCGTGAGAATAAAATTAAATCCGCTAAAACCCGACACAACATATTCAACAGGAATAAAACCATTAAATATTGATTATCAATTAGTTACAACAAACAAAAGAGGTGCTAAGCAACAAATTGTGCTTTCGCAAGAGCTTTATGGCTCGTTTAAAATATTCTTTTCCCGACCAACCATCGGTATAAACGATTCTGCGGGAGCTGTTTTTGCGACAAATGACAGCACAAAAATCGCAATTGACGTAAAAATTACGACAGATGAAAAAACGAAAATGTTTGCAGAAATTGATTTTCCGAAAGAGGAGGAAACTTCATACACCGTAAAAGTTCCCGCAGGATATTTCACCGATATTTTTGGAACAAAAAACGACAGCGCAGTTTTTCATATCATAACCAAGAAAAGCGATGACTATGGAATTTTAAAATTGAAGGTGGTTTCGGAAGACAACGAAAACAGAATTGTGAAATTGATTTCAGCAAAATCTAATGCTGTAGTTGAAACAATTTTTGTTTCCGGTGCAGGAACACGGGTTTACAATTTCAAAAATCTTGCAGCAGAAAATTATTTTATAAAAGTGATTGAAGACAAAAACAAAAATGGCAAATGGGACACGGGAAATTTTGCCGAAAAAATTCAACCCGAAAAAATTTCACTCTTTAAAAACTTACCGGAATTAAAAGGCGGTTGGGAAGCGGAATTTGAATTAAAATTAAATCAGCAGCAGACAACAACCGAGAATAAAAAGACAAAATTCTAAATGCCACGAATGAGTACAAGTTTTTAAATCACTTATTTTGCATTAGACTTCTTCGGAAAAATAGTCGCCTTCATAGCAAGAAGTCTTCGACTACGCTGCCAATG
>CAZSEG010000092.1:5900-12966 GCA_964605875.1 uncultured Chitinophagaceae bacterium | reverse complement strand
CTCTGGAATATGTGGAGCTATGCTTTTGTAATGCTGTTGGTGCTTGTGGGTTCGCTGTTCGAGTTCTATAAAATTTCTTGCGACAAAAGACTTACAGCCTCTCCTTTTTCGGTTGTGCGCAGCCGCAAGTTAGTTGTTGTATTAAGTATCCTGTTTTTTCTGCTTGCTTTCTTTATGAACGGTGGTTTGAAAGACATGATTTCGGGCGATGGTTTGCTTATTAAATTACTGAACATGATGATGAGCCGCAAATTCACTTTTGCTGATGTTGCGCTTGTTTTTCCTGTCTTGCTGATGATTGTTTTTCTGCACGAATTATTTTCAAAAGCAGAATCGCCTTTCACCAATATCGGTTGGAATTTAATCGCACTTTCTTACATCACACTGCCCGTAATAATGACACAGCAAATTTATTTCGAGCAGGGAAAATGGATTCTCTTTGCCGTGATTGGTTTGATATGGATTTCGGATGCAGCAGCATATTGCAGCGGAATGTTATTCGGCAAACACAAATTCATCGAACGGTTAAGCCCTAAAAAAACTATTGAAGGTTTGGTTGGCGGCATTGTGCTGACTGCCGTTGCCGCTTATCTTTTTCAATACATTCCGGCTAAAGAACTGCGCGTTTTTTCAAGCACGCAATGGGTAATACTTTCATTGGCAATTTCCTTTGCAGCAACAGGAGGCGACCTTGTAGAATCCATGCTGAAACGCAGTTTGGGCGTAAAAGATTCAGGCTCGGTGTTGCCCGGACATGGCGGATTTTTAGACCGCTTTGATGCGTTTTTTATTGCCGTTCCTTTTGCTGCTTTCACTATTTGGCTGATGTTGCAGGTTAGTTATGTGGCAACTTTAATCGAGTATTTAGGATAGGTATTTGCAGATATTTATTAACCTGTTTCAATACATGAAATTGCATAGAAACATAGTTGATTCAGTGATGAGATATGAGTGATAATGAAATTCTCTGTGGCTTTGCGCCTCTGCGAGAAACATATATTGATTAAAACGGCTCATTGCAAAAATCTAAAATCACACTTCTGAAATCTAAAATTGTATTATGTCATATTTCACCGATAAAGTAGTTTGGATTACCGGGGCATCTTCCGGCATTGGCGAGGCGCTTGCCATCACGTTTGCAAAGCAGCAAGCAAAACTCATTCTTTCTGCCCGCAGAGAAGATGAATTGAATCGCGTGAAAACCGCTACAGGCTTGGCAGACAACGAAGTATTCATTTTGCCTTTAGATGTTTCTGACATTAGCGCAATTGAAGCCGCTGCACAAAAAGCACAGGCGCATTTCGGGCGCATTGATGTTTTGGTGAACAATGCGGGCATCAGCCATTGGTCGAAGGTGAAAGACACAAGCATGGATGTGATAAAGAAAATTCTGGATGTAAATTTTTTAGGCGGAGCGGCTTTAACCAAAGCTGTTTTGCCCGATATGCTCAACAGAAAATCGGGCGACATTGTGGTTATTTCAAGCATATTGGGCAAGATGGTTACACCCAAGCAGGGCGCATACAATGCAAGCAAACACGCGCTGATGGGATTTTATGAAACCCTGCGTGCCGAAACGCAGCGCGGTGGCATCAATGTGTTGTTGGTGTGCCCGGGTTTTGTGCGCACAAACGTTGCCAAAAACTCGCTCGACCGCAACGGAAAACCCATCAACAAAGACAATAGTCTGATAGCAAACGGACTTGACCCTTTGTATGTTTCCGGTAAAATTTTGCAGGCGATTGAAGCGCGTAAAAGCGAGATAGTTATTGCCGGAACAAAAGAAAAATTCGGCTTGGCTTTGAAGCGATTTTTCCCGGGTTTGTTTGCAAAGTTTGTAAGCGGCAATCAGTTGGTGTAAAGTATTTTTTAAACAATCAATTTCAATAAAACATGAGCGCAAAAAAGAAATTTGAAGAAGCACAATTATTGGTTAAAACCTTAACCGAAAGACCTGCAAATGAAGAACTGCTCGATCTCTACGCATTATTCAAGCAAGCCACCGAAGGCGACAACACCGGCAAAGAACCCGGTATGTGGGATTTGAAAGAAAAATTCAAATGGAAACAATGGGAAAGCAAAAAAGGCTTGAGCAAAGACGAAGCCATGAATGCCTACACCGAATTGGTGAACGACTTGTTGGGAAAATACAGTCATTCATAACATTGCCTTAATTCCTCTGGTCAATTCCCCAGTTCAGTTTGTTCTTTAAGGCAGAAAGAAAATTCATGTCTGTTAAGCGAACAAGTTGCGCGCTGAAATTGGCTTTGCGCACGGCAATCTGATAAGTTTTGTCAATGCTTTCAAAACGCGAGTCTAAAGTGCAGAGAAAACTTGTGCTGCGTCCGGTAACTTCAAACGAAAGCACTACATCATCGCTCACCACCATCGGGCGCACGTTGAGGTTGTGCGGAGCCACGGGCGTGATAACAAAATTGCCTGACGTAGGATAAATAATAGGTCCCCCACAACTTAATGAATAACCCGTTGAACCCGTTGGCGTGCTTACAATTAAGCCATCTGCCCAATACGAATTCAGCAACTCGCCATTCAGGTAAGTATGCACGGTAATCATAGATGAATTGTCTTTGCGCTGGATAGTCATTTCATTCAACGCAAAACGCTCGTTGCCGAAAATCGGCTGATTGCTGTCTAATGCAAGCAAAGCCCTTTTATCAATAATATAGTTGCCGCGCACCACAGCATCCACCACCTGTTCAATCTGGTCTTTGCCGATGTTTGCCAAAAAGCCAAGCCTGCCAAAGTTAATACCCACAATAGGAATTTCAGCTTCGCGCACAAAAGTTACGCACTCCAATATCGTGCCGTCACCACCCATGCTGAAAACAAACTCAACACTATTTTTTATTGCTTCAAAATCTGTGAAAGTCTGCGCTTCAATTTTTACCGCGCAGTTTTGCGTAAGCACTTGCAGAAAATTTTCTTCAACAACAATTTTCAAATTGTGTTTGATAAAACAATCGAACAATTTTTGCGCATAAGCGGCATTAGTTGGGTTGAAATTTTTTCCGTAAACGGCAATCATTTTGAAGCGTATTTTGTGAGCACTTTATCTAACAGCGAATTTAACAGCTTTGCTTCAGCAGCCGACAAAGACTTTATCGGCTCTTCAAATTCTTTCTGCTCGGCATCAATTTTTGTCAATAAATCCAATCCTTTTTTTGTGATTAAAACATCCACTGCCCTGCGGTCTTTCGGGCAGGTAAGTCTTTCAATCAATGCAGCTTTTCTCAGCCTTTCCACTATGCGCGAAGCATCGCTGTTTTTATCCAGCATTCGCTCACGAATCAGATTTACGGTTGCGGGTTTCGGATGTTGCCCGCGCAAAATGCGCAACACATTATATTGCTGTCCGGTGATGCCATGCTTTTTGAAATACGAATTGTGATAGTCGTTAATTAAATTTCCGGCATAGATTAAACTCACTACCGAGCGGTGATGTTCGCTCTTGAACTTCGTCTGCTGTATCAATTCTTCTATCGCACCCATGCCGTAATTTTTCACAAAACTAAATTCTTATGCCACAAAAAAAACGGGCAACGCTTTTAAGCGCCACCCGCATTCACTCACCTAATGCTGATTTATTGTTTTTGTAATTCTAATTTCACTGTCAGCTCCACATCTTTTCCAACCACTGCGCCACCTGCTTCGGTAAGCACATTCCACTTTAAACCATAAGCCAAACGGTCAACTGTACCTGTAACTTTAAAACCCGCTTTTGTGTTGCCGTAAGGGTCTTTCACGGTACCGCCATACACCACATCCAGTTTCACTTTTTTGGTTACATCGCGGATGGTAAGGTCGCCTTCCAAAACATATTTATTGCCACTCACTTTTTTGAAAGAAGTGCCTTTGAAAACAATTTTCGGGAATTTCTCTGCATTAAAGAAGTCATCAGATTTTAAATGTTTGTCGCGCATTTCGTTTTCGGTGTTGATGCTGTTTACATCAATAGAGAAATCAATTTTCGCATCGGTAAAATCGTCTTTGGTGGAAATAACATTCGCATCATACACTTTAAAAGTTCCTTCGGTTTCTGAAATCACTAAGTGTGAAACCGAAAATTTTACGCTGCTGTGCGATGCATCAGCTTTCCATGTTGTTTGTGCGCTCACCGCGCTTGCAACTACTGTTGATAGAATAACTAAGCTGTTTTTCATAACCTTGTTTTTTGTTGTTTAATAATTTGATGATGCAATTGTACGAAACAACATTAAATGTTGCAACATTTAATGTTGTTGTTTTGATTCATTAACAATTGAAGAAAGATTTGCGACTTTGCGATGTGCGATTTTCGATTGTCGATTGTCGCAAAGCGAAGCGGTCGCATATCGAATAGTCGAAAATCCATTACTAAGGAAAAGTGGACTTGCTTCTGCGCTTATTGAATTTTCTTTCCCAGTGATTCACTCCGTTTTTAACGGTGTAACCCCTGCCAAAAAATTCAACATCCTGCATAGATAGAATTGGTGAATACCAAAATTCGGCAACACATCTTTCTTTAGTAATGTCTAAAGTTCCGTAACCATGTTTGGAGAACTGACAGAAGCGATGCTGCGGATTCCACCCTTTACTGATACTCTGAAATAATGGAATAAACTCTTTGGGAATCCCACTTTCATCCATGTTACCGCGAGAAATGCTTGTAGGCAAAAACTCTACACCAACAGCACCTTCGCCTGTTTTGCGATTGTAAACTTTCTTGTTTCTCGGTGCAGTAGTTAAATCAATAACAAAGCTCATGTGCGCATCGCCTGTGAGCACAACAACATTGTTGATGGTGTTGTCTTTTATGAAATCAAATAATCGTTTTCTGTCGTGGGCATAGCCATCCCAATTGCCCGAGTCAAAGTAAGTGCCGTTACCGGGCAGCTTGATTACCTTACTTTTGCTGCTCAACCAACTGCCCATCATTTCCTGGTTGCCGATTAAATTCCATGTTGAGGTTGAGGCGCTGAGTTGGTTTTTTAACCAAGCATCCTGATGATTGCCGAGAATGGATTTTTGATTTTCGGCATACACTTCTTTTCCTTTAAAAAGAAACATATCAATCATATTCAACTGCGCCAAATTTCCAAAGCGAAACGAGCGATACAATCTTTCGGGATGCGAAGTATCGGGCATTCGTATCGGCAGATATTCATAGAATGCTTGAATGGCTTCGGCTTGTGTGCCGGGCTTTTCGCAATCGGTATCGTGATTGTCCCAAATTGCAATCCACGTTTTGTTTTGCTTGGCTGCGCGAAGGTCGGGGTCGAGCAAATAGTACGCATGTCGCTCGCGCCATTCGGCAAGGCTTGCCACATCTTTTGTGTGCGATTCAATCACGCGCACCAACTCATCTTTATCGGGATAATCGTAAGCGTAATCGCCTAAGTGAACCACAAAATCAATATCCTTTCTTTCAGCAATTCTTCTGTAAGCATTAAAATATCCGCTCCAGATACTTGAACAGGAGGCAACAGCAATTTTGAGGTGTTCCACTTCTTCTTTGGGTAATGTTTTTGCCTTGCCGGTTTGCGATGTTTTATCTTCAAACATAAAGCGATAGAAATAATCGCTGCCGGCTGAAAGCCCTGTCGCATCAACCTTTGCGGTGTAGTCATGCTTTTTTTCGGCAAATAAATTTCCTTCATTTATTATAGAAGAAAATGCGGCATCATCGGCAATTTGCCATTTCAAATTGTATGCTTCGATTGTTGTATCCGCAACCTGAATTTTTGTCCAAAGAATTATTCTGTCTTCGAGCGGGTCGCCCGATGCAACACCATAAACAAAGGGCGCGAATTTTGAATCGGGATAAATATTTAAAGGATAAGAAACAGGTTGTGCAATAATTGTGTTGCAGCACAGCATCAACAACAAAACCACTAAAGCTGCATTTTTTGTGGAAGGCATATTCATGGCTGCAAGTTGCAGAAATTCGGAATGTATTTGTTACTGCCACGAATGCACGAATAATAAATACACTTTACTTGAAGTTGGTTAAACTTTTGATGATAATTATTAAACCACATAGTAACTCCGTCTTTGGCGGAGTTATGTTTTCCTATGCCTTTCTCAGTAAACATAGTTTTGCAGGCAAAATCACATAGAAAGACTTATCTATTCTGTGTTTCTATGTGGTTTATTATTTCATGTAATTAACAGCATTCTATTTTAAAACATCCCACTGCTTAATTTCTATATTCGCGGCATTTCGTATCACCCATAAGCAGTCTGTTTTGACACTTCAGGAAAAAATAAAACATCAGGTTCAGGATTTGCAGGGACCAATCTTGGTTATCGGTGCGGGTGGATTTATTGGCGCAAATTTGTTTCGCCAGATATTTCAATATCGCAGCGATGTTTTTGCCACAACCAGCAAACCCTTTGTGCCGTGGCGCATTGATGACATTCCCGATAAACATATTTTGCACTGCAACATCATTAAAAAGCATGAGCTTGAAAAGTTGTTTACAGAGCATCAATTCAAAACCATTTTTGATTTAGCTGCCTATGGCGCATACAGCAAGCAAAGCGATGTGGAGTTGATTTATGAAACCAACTTTATGGGCTTGCTGAACCTGCTCGAAATTGCTTCTAAATATTCCATCAAAGCATTGGTACATGCGGGTAGCAGCAGTGAATATGGCTTGAACTGTGAAGCTCCTTTGGAGAACGAAGAGTTGAAACCAAACAGTCATTACGCGGTTACAAAAGTAGGTGCCGCGCACATGATAAAATACTACGGTATATTGAAAGAAATGCCCGTGGTAAACCTGCGTTACTATTCTATTTATGGTGCTTACGAAGAGCCGGATCGCCTTATTCCTACATTGATTCGCAAGGGGCTGAATGGCGAGTATCCGCCTTTGGTGCAGCCAGATATTTCGCGCGACTTTGTGTATATTGACGATGCGGTTTATGCCACGCTTTTATCTGCCAATGCCGACTTCACAAAACTGCGTGGTGAATCATTAAATATTGCGAGCGGTGTAAAGACTACGATGCGCAATATTGCTGATGCAGCTAAGGATGTTTTTCAATTGCAGGGTGAGCCAAG
>CAZSEG010000092.1:0-5890 GCA_964605875.1 uncultured Chitinophagaceae bacterium | reverse complement strand
GAGCCAAGCTGGGGCGATTTTCCAAACAGAAAATGGGATTTGAAAGATTGGTTTGGCAATGCTGAAAAGGCAAAACAATTATTGAATTGGAAAAGCGAAACACCATTAAACGAAGGCTTGAAGCTGACTGCTGAATGGCAAAAAAGTTATTCAAAACCTTTGTATGAAAAGAAATTAGTGCAGGATAAAATCCGCCACAAACTTTCGGCAGTTATTGCCTGCTATAAAGACGAGCAGGCGATTCCGATTATGTATGAAAGACTCACCGCTACTTTCAAAAAGATAATGGTGGATTATGAAATCATTTTTGTAAACGATTGCAGCCCCGACAACACTGCGCAGGTATTGCAGCATTTGGTAAATCAGGACGACCACGTAATTGCCATCGAGCATTCGCGTAATTTTGGTTCGCAAAGTGCTTTCCTTTCGGGCATGGAAATTTCTACAGGTGATGGTGTGATTTTATTGGATGGAGATTTGCAAGACCCGCCCGAAATGATTGAGAAGTTTTATGCAGAATACCTGAACGGTTTTGATGTGGTTTATGGCAGAAGGGTAGCGCGTGAGGGCAGCCAGCAACTTGCGTTATTCTACAAAATTTTCTACCGCGTTTTTCGCAGCGTAAGCTATGTGCCGATTCCTTTGGATGCGGGCGATTTCAGTTTGATGGACAGAAAAGTGGTAAATCAATTAGTGCAGATGCCCGAAACAGATCAGTTCCTGCGCGGCTTGCGCGCATGGGTGGGCTTTAGGCAAACGGGTGTGGACTATGTGCGCCCCGAGCGGATGTTTGGCGTTACCACCAACAACATGCGCAAAAATATCAGTTGGGCGCGTAAGGCAATTTTCAGTTTCAGCTATGTGCCTTTGGAGTTACTTTCGTATTCCGGTTGGGTGCTTACGGGCTTGTCGTTTGTGGCAATTTTTATTCAAATCATTTTATACTTTGCTTTGCCCGGCACACCGCATGGCATTACTACCATCATTGTATTGATATTGCTTTTTGGCGGCTTGAACATGCTTGCCATTTCGCTGATTGGCGAGTATCAGGCAAAGATTGTGGAGGAAGTAAAAAAACGTCCGAAATTCATTCGCAGGCAGGTATTTAGAAAGGAATAAAATCCTTTAACCTGCGTGAATCATTTCAATGATTTTTTCTAAAGAAAGTGCGTTTGAAATTTTCCATTCGCCCACTTCGGTTCTGCGCAAAGAAGAAAGGCAAGCCCCGCAACCTAACGCTTTGCCGAAATCATGCGCAAGGCTGCGGATGTAAGTGCCCTTGCTGCAACTGACTTCAAAATCTACTTCCGGTAATCTTATATTGGTGATAGAAAAATTATTCAAAGTAACTTCTCGCGATTTCAGTTCAATCGTATTACCCAAGCGAGCTTCCTGATGCGCCACTTTTCCCCCAACTTTTATAGCAGAAAAAACGGGCGGCATCTGCGCTTGTTTTCCGATAAATTTTAATGCTGTTTGATGAATCGCTTCCTCTGAAATATTTTCCAATGAAGTTTCAGAATCAAAAGCAGTTTCTAAATCATAAGAAGGCGTTGTTTTTCCTAACAGAAAACTACCCGTATAGGTTTTATCAAACCCTTGATATTCCTCAGCTTTTTTGGTGAATTTTCCGGTACAAACAATCAGCAAACCTGTGGCAAGCGGGTCGAGCGTTCCGGCATGACCAACTTTAACTTTCTGCTTATATTTTTTTTGAATGGCATAGCGAATTTTGTTCACCACATCAAAAGATGTCCAGCCGGTGGGCTTATCCACTAAAAGAACTTCGCCTTCAACGAAATTCATTTAATCAAATGTAGAGAATGACCTGTAAGTAACAGAATAATGATAACCAATCCAACAATGATTCTGTACCAGCCAAAAAACTTCAACCCATATTTGGTTATCAAGGTGATGAAAAAACGAATGGCAAAGATGGCAACTACAAAAGCAATAAGATTGCCCATTATCAAAAAGCCCATGTCTGTTCCTTTTATGAACTGAAAGCCTTTTAGAAGTTTGTAACCTGCTGCCGCAGATATAGTAGGCACGGCAAGGAAAAAAGAAAACTCTGCTGCGCGCTTCATGTTTAAGCCTTGCTGTAAACCCCCAAGCGTAGTTGCTGCGGAGCGCGAAACACCCGGAATCATAGAAATAGTTTGAAAAATCCCAACTATCAACGATTGCTTGTAAGTGATGGGAAACGGTTTTAAAACATCTTTATGCACTTCCACGCCAAATTCATTTACAGTACTTATTCTCATGGTGTCTTTGTCTTTTTCTGCATCCGTCAGTTGCTTTTTGAAAAGAAAATCTGATGCCACTAAAACCACACCGCCAATTACCATCGAAATAGCAACCGTCATTTCACTTTCTAATAAAGCATCTATGTAATCATTCAGTAAAAGTCCGAAAACGGCAGCCGGCAAAAAAGCTACCAATAATTTGTAATAGAAATTTACCGATTGCAAAAACCTTTTCCAGTAAAGCACCAAAACCGAGAGGATTGCACCAAACTGAATATTGACGATATACACTTTTGTAAAGCTGCTTTGTTCAACGTTCAGCAAGGCATTGGTTAATATCAAATGTCCTGTGGATGAAATAGGCAAAAACTCCGTAAGCCCTTCAACAATGGCAAGCACTACAGCTTCAAAAGTGGTCATTATGCTTGGCAGGACGTTTAAGAATAGCAACGATTTCAACAGCAAAGCCAATCATTACAACAATTGGCGCAAGCGTAATTCTTCTGAAACTGTAAATTTCATCTGCAGGGAAAATATTAGGGTCGGTGGTTTTACCTCCGCTCATCAATAAAAAACCAAGCAGAATGATAACAATGCCCAGTATCATCAAAATGTAATTCGTTCTGCCGAAAACAAATGGTAAAGAACTGATGTTAGACTTTACAGGTTCGTAGCGGGTAGATTTATCAGTTTTAAGTTTTCCGGTTTGTTTAGCCATTTCAATAATATTCTTCAGTTCTGTACGAAAGGTATTTACGCAACGCAATAAAAGTGCTTACTATGGAAACCACTTCTGCAAAAACAAAAATTGCCGCTGCAACGAGCGCGAAACTAACCAAATCGAAACTTAAAACAAGTTCGGGAAGCTGATAGTTTAGATATGCTAACAAAATTGAGATGAGCGTAAGCGAAACCAACGCGCTGAAAAGCCCGTTCAGCAACGAGCGACCTAAATACGGTTTCATAATAAACCAACGGGTTGCGCCAACCAGCAACATGCTCTTTATCAAAGTGCGGTTTGCAAAAATCGCTAAACGAATGGTATTGAAAATGAGCAGCACTGCAAAAATCAACAGCATACCGGCTACGGCAAACGTGAAAATTGTTGCCTTGCGGATAATCCTGTCTAAAGCCGCAGCAACATTCAGTTGCACACTCACTTCCAGCACGCCCGCTTTTTTCTGCAATTCCTCTTTTATATTTTGAAGCGAAGCAGGCGTAGTAAAGTCTTCTTTCACAAACACATCAAATTTTGAATACAACGGATTGAAGCCTAAAATATCCATGAAGTTTTCACCCATTTCCTTTTTAAGCATTGTAGCAGCCTCGCTTTTTGATATGTAAACCGCCCTGCGCACGTATTCTTTCCCCTGCAATTCTTTGAGCAATGCGGCAGTAGTTTCGGCTTTTGTTGTGTCTGCAAGAATCACTTCAAGTGCCAATTGCTCTTTCATTTCGTGCGAAACGTGCTGCGCATACAAACCCAACAGCGCGGCAATGCCGAGCATCACCAACACCAACACCATGCCAAATACAGAATAGGAATAAGAAGTATTCCGGTTTACCCGCGCCATGCAACAAACGTAAGCCAACGGCAGTGCGCAGTCAAGCAGGGTTCGTGTTGATAATTGCGGCAATGTCTAATCTTACGGAATCACTTATTTGCAACAAAATGAAAATAGCCTTTGCAGAGTGGATGGAAAGTTTACTTTTGCGCGCCTAAAAAAAGGTTTACATATATGTTCTGGACATTAGAACTTGCTTCATATTTAGAAGATGCGCCATGGCCATCAAACAAAGACGAATTGATTGACTACGCTATTCGCTCGGGTTCTCCTGTGGAGGTTATAGAAAACCTTCAGGAGCTTGATGATGACAGCGAAATGTATGAAGGCATTGAAGATATTTGGCCCGATTACCCGACAAAAGATGACTTCTTCTTCAATGAAGAAGAGCATTAGTATATCAACATACTGAAACACGAAAAAGAGGCTGTCTCGAAATCGAGAACAGCCTCTTTTTTATGTAAGAGATTGAATCTTTAAGTTATTTATACTCAATAATGCCTGTGATTTCTTTTATTATCAATGTTAAATGCCATCAGTAATTAGCATATAAGGAAAATTATTGAGAAAATTGAAGCACTAAACTAAAAAGAATGAAAAACACTACTCGCCTGCTTAATCAAAAAAGCGTTGCCTATTTTTCACAATGCAATCAACAAAAAACAAGTGTTATTAAGCAAAGCAGGAGCATTATTTCGGCTGTAATTTTCAGCACATTGCTTATCAGTGCATCTGCATTGCTTGCACAGCAACAGGCATTTACCACTGTTGGTACATTTAATTACACAGTTCCGGCAAGCGTGATTGAACTCACGGCAGAAGCTGTTGGCGGTGGTGGTGGCGGTGGTCTTGTAAGAGGCAGCAGCGAAAGAGAATCCGGTGGCGGTGGCGGTGGCGCTTATGCCAAAGGTAAAGTAACTGTAACTCCAAATGCGACTTACACAGTCGGTGTTGGTAATTTCGGTAAAAAAGAACGTAGCGACAGTGATGCGCGACATGGAGGCGATTCCTATTTCAACAGCGCAACTTCTACCGATGCCGCCACAACCGTGAGGGCGAAGGGAGGAGAAACATTATTGCATAATGATGGATCGGATAGAAACGGAAAGCCCGGTGGGCAGGCAAGCGCATCGGTTGGAAACGTTGCTACATGGAGCGGTGGCACAGGCGGCACAACAAATAACAACAATTATGGCGGTGGCGGTGGCGGTGCTGCGGGTAGCTTGGGTGCAGGTGGTAATGGAGGTCAATATACTGCCGGCATCAGAGGTTTGGGAGATTTGCTGAATGGCGCAACACCCGGAAATGGCGGTGTTGGCGGAGTTGATAATGGAGACGACAGCGGCACACCCGGAAGTTTATATGGCGGTGGTGGCGGTGGCGCCAGAAAAAGTTTTAGTGGAAGCAGCAACAACAGAAATGGTGAGCCGGGTGCTTCGGGTATTGTAGTAATTACCTGGTCGGAAGTTACTTCTCTTTCATCTTCAGCATTGTGTGCAGGAGAAGCTGTAACTATCAATGGAGCACAATTTGTAAATGTTACTGATGTTTCGTTTAACGGAGTAGCAGCAGCATTTACAACACTAAGCACTACACAAATTTCAACTTCTTTACCTGCCGGAGCTACAAATGGCGATGTGGTTGTTACTACAGAATATGGAAAAGCAAAAATTGCTTACACTGTTAGTTCAGGAACAACTTGGTATGCCGATGCGGACGGAGATGGTTTTGGCGATGCAGCAAATTCAACTACTGCCTGCACACAACCAACAGGCTATGTTGCTGACAACACCGACTGCGATGATGCTGATGCAAACATTACTGTTGCCACAACTTGGTATGCCGATGCGGACGGGGACGGTTTTGGCGATGCAGCAAATTCAACTACTGCCTGCACACAACCAACAGGCTATGTAGCTAATAATACTGATTGCGATGACAGCGATGCAAATATTACTGTTGGCACAACATGGTATGCCGATACTGACGGGGATGGTTTTGGCGATGCAGCCAATTCAACCACTGCCTGCACACAACCAACAGGCTATGTAGCTAATAATACTGACTGCAATGATGGCG
>CAZSEG010000091.1:3875-12990 GCA_964605875.1 uncultured Chitinophagaceae bacterium | reverse complement strand
GGATTGGTAGCGAAAGCACAAACAGAGAAGGTTGTTATTGCTGCTAAGGTTGTTATTACGTTTTTCATATACTTTGGTTTTAAGTGTTATGGTATCTGATACGGCAGCACCGGACAAAAGGTTACATGGTTTGAAAAAAAATTCAGAAAGTAGTTGTTGCTCACTTTGGCGCATAAAAAAAGGCAACCGGTTGTCCGGTCGCCTTTCTATTGAAGCAAGTTCAGATAACTTATTTCTTGGCAGTTGCAGCTTTCGCAGCTTCTGCGGCAGCTTCCTTAGCTGCACGGGGAATATCCATGCGGGCAACAGGAATAGACGGAGAATGTAACAATTCAATTCCATTCAACTCAATATCCTTAACTCTTTTAATACCGCCCAAATCCACATCTTCAACATTCAATTCGATGGATTCGCGCAATGCTTCCGGCACTGCAAGCACGTTCAAACGTTTCATGGTTTGCTCTAATTTACCACCCACAGATGCACCTTTTGGTGTACCAACAAGTTTTAAAGGCAAACTAACTTTCACCGGTTTGCCGGGCACAAGTGCCTGAAAATCCAAGTGATTCAATGTGTCTTTCACTGGTTCAAATTGAATTTCTTTTACGATGGCACTGTAAGTTTTGCCATCTACTTCAACTTGCGCAACTTTAAAATCGCTGGTGTAAATCAACTTTTTGAATTGATTGGCAGGCGCGTAGAAATTCACATTTCCTTCGTTGCTGTAAAGATTGCACGGTACATTTCCTGCCGCACGCAGGGCACGGGTAGCCTTCTTCCCTAATTCGGTTCTTGCCGTGCCTTTAATGATAATTGTTTCCATTTTTATATGGTTGTTTATTGATGACTAATTAAAAAACTAAACGCTTGGGGTTAAAAACAGCGAATTTATGCTCTTGTGTTCGTGTGCATTTCTGATTGCCTGCGCAAATATTTTTGCCACACTCAACACCTTTATCTTTTTGCTTTCCTGCGCCAAAGGCAAAGTGTTGGCTACTATCAACTCGCTCAACTGACTTTTTTCAATATTCTCATACGCCTTGCCACTCAACACGGGATGCGTACACAAGGCTCTTACGCTTTTCGCGCCTTTATCCATAATGATTTTCGCTGCATTGCAAAGTGTGCCTCCGGTGTCTATCATATCATCCACCAACACCACATCTTTACCTTCCACGCTGCCTATCAAAGTCATTTCGGCAATTTCGTTTGCCTTTTTGCGATACTTGTCGCAAATCACCATATCGGCATTAAAGTGTTGTGCATACAATCTTGCGCGTTTCACACTGCCAACATCGGGCGAAGCAAAGCAAAGATTCGTCCATTTATTCTTTTGAATATAAGGAATAAACACAGCCGAACTGTTCAAATGGTCAACCGGAATATCGAAGAAACCCTGAATTTGCCCTGCGTGTAAATCCATCGTCATCACGCGGTGCGCGCCCGCTGCCTGCAACAAATCTGCAACCAACTTCGCTCCTATTGCCACGCGCGGACGGTCTTTTCTGTCCTGCCTTGCATAACCGAAATAAGGAATCACGGCAGCGATGTAATCTGCGCTTGCGCGTTTTGCGGCATCAATCATCATCAGCAATTCCAACAGGTTATCGCCCGGAGCATTGGTGTTTTGAATGATGAAAACAAAAGAGCCGCGCACAGATTCTTTTATCTCGGGCTGAATTTCGCCATCACTAAATTTAAGAACGTCTATTTTGCCCAAGGGTTGCCCATAAAAGTCGGCAATTTCATCTGCCAAATAGCGCGAATTTGTTCCGCTGAACAATTTTACGTCCGTAACTACCATACAGGCTTAATTTTTTTGGGAGGCGCGAAGATAATTTTTTTGAGAAACAAAGAGGCTTTTTTGTTTAATCATGTTTACTTTGCGCTTACTGAAAACAGTTTATATTCGCCCCGCTTAAAATTAAAACAATGACTTTAGCTGAATTAGTAGCTATTACAGGAATGCCAGGACTTTACAAAGTTTCAGGCAAAAGAAACGATGGCTTGATTGTAACCTCTTTAACCGATAACAAAACAACTTTTGTGTCGGGAAGAACGCACATGTTTTCTACCTTAGATAACATCACCATGTTTACTACGGGTGATGGCATTACCTTGAAAGATGCGCTTGCCTCCATCAAAAAGCAAGAGGCTGAAAATCCTACTTCATCCGTAAAAGATGATGCTTCGCTGAAAGCCTTTGTTGCGAAAGTGATACCCGATTACGACCGCGAAAAAGTGTATGTAAGTGACATGAAAAAGTTGGTGAAATGGTACGACCTGCTGAATGGCAAAAACTTGATTGAAGAGTTGATTGCAGATGAAGAAGCCGCCCAAACAGAAGAGGCTGCAACGGAAGAAACATCTGCTAAAAAAGAAGGCAAAAAAGAGGCTAAAGCCGATGCTGCCAAGCCCAAAAAAGAAGCTAAACCAAAGGCGGAAAGCAAAGTGAAAGCCGCTCCAAAAGCAACTCCGGTGAAAAAAATCACCACACCGCGCAAAGCATCTTAAAGTTGAGTGGGTTTTGAGGTTTACAGCGAAGAATTATCGGAACTTTTCAAATGTTATTGGACATTGGAAAGCGCGAAACTATCCGAACATTAAATTCACTCGTTTTCCAAGTCCAAACTCAAAAATTCGGTACAACGTTGAAAGTTGAATATCGCACTTACCGTTTTCAAGTCGTGAGATATAACTTTTTTTAGTGCCTACTTTTTCGGCAAGTTGTTCTTGTGTCATATTCACTTCTTTTCGGGCTTCTTTCAGCATTTCGCTGATGACGAAGTATTGCGCTTTCTCCTCAAATTCATCACGTTTTTGAGTGCCGATTTTTCCATATTTAATGTCTAACAACTCGTCAAAATTTTTAGCATTTCTGATATTATTTGCGTTCATTTTTATTTATTTTTTGAGTTGAAATATTCGTTTTTCAATTTCAGAGCCAAATCAATTTCTTCCTTTGGTGTTTTCTGCGTTTTCTTCTGAAATCCATTAAAAAGCACCACTAAATTTCCTTTGTCGAAACAACAGAAAATCCTGTAAATATTGCTTTCGTATTCTACCCTAATTTCATACAATCCGTCAGTTCCCGTCAAATGGTCAAGGAATTTCTTCGGCACATTTTTTACTGTTCTGATAATCTTAAAAACATATTCGATTTTTTCCTGCACTTTTTCGCTTTGTTCCAAATAGAACTCCACAAAATGGTGTTCATGGAAAATAATTTTTCTTTGATTATCCACTTCGCAAAGTTAACTCAAAAGTTATCAATCTGCAAGTTTATTGCAGTTTTTTTCTGAATTTCGGTTTGCATGAGTGGTCGGAAAATCAACTTTACAATCCAATAAAAAACACACAAACAAGCACATTACGCAACAACTTCTAAGGTATATTCATAAACTTATGAATCTGCAATGAAATCATCCATTTGGGATTTCGCTTAACGTATTCTACCATTAAAGGAATTATCTCATTGCTTTTGCTCCATTCGGGTTGAAGGTATAGTACACAGTCTTTACTGACCAATTCTGCATTTTCTTCCGCCCAGCGAAAGTCATTCGGGTGATAGATAACTACCTTTAATTCATCGGCTTTTTGCAGGTTTTCAGCCAACGGTTTTTTGAATCTTTTGGGTGAAATGGTAATCCAGTCCCAGTTGCCGGAAATTGGATATGCACCCGATGTTTCCACATGAAGCTGAATATTTCTATTTCGCAATAAGTCAGTAAGAAACAATAAGTTATGTAACATTGGCTCACCTCCGGTAACAACACAGGTATTTGCTTTGGCTTCATCAATGTAGCGATACATTTCTTCAACCGTTACCTGCGGATGTACAGAGGCATCCCAGCTTTCTTTTACATCGCACCATGAGCAACCAATGTCGCAACCGCCAAGGCGCAGAAAATAAGCCGCCTTGCCGGAATGAAAGCCTTCGCCCTGTACGGTATTGAAGTGCTCCATCAACGGGAGCGATGCGCCTGAATTGCTTTCCACCCGGTTACAATGAAAGATTAAATGAAGGCTCCGAAGAGGCAACGAACTTCAACAGCGGACTTTTGGAAAGACTGACTTTCCAACCTGCTTCCAACGTTTCTTTAGTATTTACCAAATGATTGAATACTTCTGTTGACTCATTGATTTTGCCTTGAGTAAATGCTGCCGATGCTTCATTAAAAGAAAGAATCTGCAATTGATTGGCTTCATCAACATAATAAAGCAACATTCGATTAAAGAAATCCGCTTGGTATTTTGCGCCTATTTCTTTTACAAAGCGAACGGAGCTGTCAATGGAACAACCGCTTGCGCCCGCCATTGATTCATCTACTATCAATACTAAAAAACAATTGTAAAGTAAGCCTCCATCCGAAGTCAGTTGTTGCTTGTGGGCTGTCCATTGACCGGCAAATTGCTTTGTCAATTCATTTATTTCTGCCGCTTCGGTTTCGTTGAAAACTCTGTTGGCTGCATACACCCAAACTTTTGAAAGCGGGGAAAGACTATTTGATAATGTTGTTTGCATTGGAACGCGAAAATAAGCTAATACAAACAAGCGGAGGCAAACAATTCTAAAAACCTGTGCCGCCACCCTGCGGATTGGCAGGACGTTGGTCATCAACCAATTGTCTTTTTACATATACCACATCCACGCTCCAAGTTTCATTACCCGGTGATTCCAAATCACCCTTAAACCACCATGTATTGTTTTTGGGGTACATGGCAAATCGAACGCTTCGTGCATCTGTGCTGGTGTTGTTTGTCGGGTAAATGCCGCCAACGTAAGCCACCCAATCTGTTGTATTTACACCTGTGTCACGGTCGGGATTGTCGCAGCCGTTGCAAGAAAAACGCCTGATAATAATAGGCTTAGAGCCTGCCACAAAAATGTCTCCGTTAGCTTCTACGCTCATACGGTTTTGGTTGTTGGTAATAAACACCAAAGGTTGATTGCCTGTTTGCCCGATGTTGTTGCTTGGCGGTGCGGCATTGCCGCCTGCAAGCCATGCTGCTGCGGTAGTTGTGAGTGTTCCTCCTCCATCGGTAACGGCAGCAGTACCCGATGTATTAAAAGCAAATGCTGTGTTGTAGCTTCCGGGGGCAGCCGAACCTGTTGCCCCTGTTATGCCTTGTGCGCCCGTTGCGCCTGCCACACCCGGAATTCCTTGCGCTCCGGTAGCTCCCGTTGCACCGTCAACACCATTGATGCCCGGTGCGCCCTGCAATCCCGCAACACCCTGTATGCCTTGCTGACCTTGCGCGCCCGTTGCGCCTGTGGGTCCTGTGGTAACAGGAATATTTACCGAATTGCCATTACTGATGGATAAGGTGTTTGTACTTACATCATAAGCCAGTGTTTGCTGGTCGGTATCTACAGGAAAAGGAACCCATTTGGTGCCATCCCAAAAGTAAAACAGCGTATCAATCGGGTCGAAAACGAGCAAGCCTTTATCGTTGTTGCCGAGCGCTGCGCCCAAAGCCACGCGCTGCGCCTGATTAAGTCTTGGTGTAAGAAAACCCTTGTCTTTTGCAGGCGGGTCTAAATCAAGAATTGCATTCGGGTTGGGCAGGTTGGTACCGATGCCCACATTGTTTTGCGCAAACAAATTAATTGCAAATAAGATTGCCGTAAAAAGTAAACTATGCCTCATCCGTTTTTATTAAAAGTTCCCGAAGGTAAGGAATACTAAATCATATAGAATGAACAAGTGTTGAAAAAGTTGCAACGCTATATTTTGGCTTGTTAAAATTTTATCGTGTTATTTGAACCATTCATTAATCATTAAATGTAAACAGTATGAGCTTTGTAAAAGAATTTAAAGAATTTGCGGTAAAGGGCAATGTAGTGGACTTGGCGGTGGGTGTAATCATAGGTGGCGCATTCGGTAAAATAGTTTCATCTTTTGTAAATGACATCGTGATGCCGCCATTGGGTATTTTGATAGGCGGTGTTGATTTCAAAGATTTAAAAGTTGTATTAAAGGCTGCTGTTGATGAAGCTACGCCTGCGGTTACGCTCAACTATGGCGCATTCATTCAATCCATCTTTGATTTTACCATTATTGCCTTTGCTATTTTTATTGCCGTAAAAGGTATTAACAGGTTGAAGAAAGAAGAGGCTGCTGCGCCTGCTGCACCTGCCGCTCCTCCACGCGAAGAAGTTTTGTTGGAAGAAATCAGGGACTTGCTGAAAAAGTAATTTTCAGTAAAGTTGAATAGGACAAAGGACGATGGACGTTTAGAAATGTCTTTCGTCCTTTTTTGTTTTATGGCAGTTATTGAATTTGATTAGCGTGAATCATAGATTAAAAACAGCCAAATACATTATTCAAACCACATAGAAACATAGTTGAAAGTTGCGAGGAATTTGTTTGCGAAAGCAAACACTCTGTGTACTCCTTTACTTTGTGTGCAATAAAAAAACTAAGGTTTACATAGCCCGCTTCGGAATCAGCTATGTTTCTATGTGGTTAAATATTTAACCATGTATTTGCAGCTCCCGATAGCAGTTAGAGGTGTGATTTTTTCAAAACAAAAAAGGCGAAACTCTTTAAAGTCCCGCCTTTCTAAATCTTTGACAAAAAATGACTAAACCGTCATTATTTCTTTCTCTTTTACCTCAAGATGTTTTTCAACTTTAGCAGTGTAGTCGTTGGTAATATTCTGAATGTCTGCTTCACCTTTTTTGGCGGCATCTTCGGGCAATCCATCCTTTAAAAATTTCTTTACTTTCTCGTTGGCATCCCTGCGAATATTTCTGAGAGAAACACGCGCAACTTCCGCTTCTGCTTTGGCTTGCTTCACCAAATCTTTCCTGCGCTCTTCGGTTAGCGGTGGAATATTCAGGCGGATAATTTTTCCGTCATTTTGCGGTGTCAAACCAATGTTTGCACCAAGAATTGCTTTTTCAATTGATTGCAGAATAGCAGCATCCCACGGCTGAATGGTCAATGTTTTTGCATCGGGCGTGGAAATATTCGCCATTTGACTTAACGGAGATTTTGCTCCGTAAGCCTCTACTTCTACTCCATCCAACATAGCCGGTGTTGCGCGACCCGCGCGAATACGCGATAGCTCAAACTCGAAATGTTCTATCGCTTTGCTCATCAATGAGCGGGTTTCATCCAACACCTTTTTTACATCTGCTTCTGTCATTACTGATTATTTTTTGCGTTGCGAATTTATACGTTTATGATTTTACAATTGTGCCAATTTTTTCACCTTTCAATACTTTCATCAGGTTGCCCGGTTTATTCATATCAAAAACAACTATCGGCAAATTATTTTCCTGACAAAGCGTGAATGCAGTTAAATCCATCACATTCAGTTTTCTGCTTAATGCTTCATTGAAAGACAATTCACCGAACTTAACTGCGGCAGGATTTTTTTCGGGGTCGCTGTCGTAAATTCCGTCCACGCGCGTGCCTTTCAAAATTACATCACATTCAATTTCCGTTGCGCGTAGTGCAGCAGCCGTATCTGTTGTAAAATATGGATTGCCCGTGCCTGCGCCAAAAATCACCACCCTGCCTTTTTCCAAATGGCGAACCGCTCTGCGTTTGATAAACGGCTCTGCAATCTCTTTCATTTCAATAGCCGTCATCAGGCGGGTGTAAACACCAATTTTTTCAAGCCCGCTCTGCAACGCCATACTGTTGATTACGGTTGCCAACATACCCATGTAATCGCCCTGCACTCTGTCAATTCCATTATCGGCAGCCTGAATGCCGCGAAAGATATTTCCTCCGCCAATTACAATGGCTACCTGCACTCCTTCGTTAATTACGGCTTTGATGTCTTCGGCATATTTCAATACCATGTCAGTATCAATTCCGAATTGTTTGGCTCCCATCAGCGATTCACCGCTAAGTTTGAGGAGGATACGTTTGTATTGCATGAAGCGCGAATATAGAAGATTTTGAAGAACGGTGAAGTGTATGCGCAATGTTGTAAAACTTCCTAACAAATTCATTCCTGCATCATCAATTTGCAAAACATTTTAGCTTCGCGCCTGTTATTTTTTAAAACAATAAAATATGAAAAACATCAACACATTATTAACGGCAATTGCAATCACTGCAATTTCATTTTCTGCAAACGCGCAATCGCTTCCTGTTCCTGCGCCAAGCCCTACGCAAACTATTAAACAACAATTTGCAACATCCAATATTGAAATCAGTTATTCGCGCCCGGGTGTAAAAGGCAGAAAGGCTTTTGGTGATGTTGTGCCTTTCGGAAAAGTGTGGCGCACAGGTGCAAACGGTGCAACAACCATTGAATTTGGCGAAGATGTTACGATTGATAAAACCAAAGTTGCCAAAGGAAAATACGGTTTGGTAACCATTCCGGGCGAAAACGAATGGCAGGTTATCATCACAAAAGATTTGAACGTAACTGCGCCAACTGCCTACAAATTAGAGAATGATGTTGTGCGCATTCCGGTGAAGCCGACCAAATTAAATGATGCAGTAGAAACATTTACAATTGATGTTCAGAATATCAGACCAACCGTTGCTACCATTCAATTGAAATGGGACAGAACTTTAGTTGCTTTTGACGTAAATGCAGAAATTGACGAGAAAGTAACTAAAGCAATCGAGAAAGAATTAGCGGCAGACAAACGTCCGTTTCATCAGGCTGCATCTTATTATTTCGACAATAATAAAGATTTGAAACAAGCATTGGAGTGGAGTACAAAAGCGGTGGAAAACAATCCTGCGGCATTTTGGATGAGCAACCTGAAAGCAAAAATTCAATTCAAATTGAATGATTTGAACGGTGCGCTTGCAAGTGCAGAACAATCGCTTGCTAAAGCTAAAGAAAACAGCAATGAGGATTATGTAAAGCTGAATGAAAAGCTGATTGCAGAAATCAAGGCTTCGCCAAACTATGTTGCCGCTCCTGTAAAAAAAGGAAAGAAATAGGTTGAATATCTGGCGCACATGAACATTCAACAAAACGTTTCGCTAAAGCCATTCAATACTTTCGGTATTTCTGTAAAAGCATCCGCTTTTACAGAAATATTTTCTAAAGAAGCATTAGAAAATACACTTCAATATTTCAACCGGAATCCTCAGCCTTTCGTTTGGACCGCCAGCGCCGAACTCATCCTTGA
>CAZSEG010000091.1:0-3865 GCA_964605875.1 uncultured Chitinophagaceae bacterium | reverse complement strand
CTTTGCTGATTCTTGGCGGTGGAAGCAATGTGCTTTTTACGCAGGATTTTGACGGATTGGTTTTGAAAAATTCTTTGAAAGGAATTGAAATCGTAAAAGAAGTTGGTGATAAGGTTTTTATCAAAGCGGCATCGGGTGAAAACTGGCATCAGTTTGTTTTGTGGTGTATAGAGAAAAACTTTGCGGGCATTGAAAACCTGTCGTTAATTCCGGGTTGTGTAGGTGCAGCACCCATGCAAAATATCGGGGCTTACGGAGTGGAATTAAAAGACGTTTTCCATGAGTTGGAAGCGATTGAAATTGCTACCGGAACAACAAAAATATTTTCTAATGACGTTTGCCGGTTTGGCTATCGCGAAAGTGTTTTCAAAAAGGAATTGAAGAATCAATTTATTATCACTTCAGTTACTTTTCAATTGCATAACTTAAACGTTTCCGACCTTTATATTTATCATGTTGATTATGGCGACATCAAAGCCGAACTTGCCGAAAACAGTGTGTTTGATTTGAACATCAAAGCCGTGAGTGATGCAATAATTAAAATCCGTTCATCCAAACTTCCCGACCCTAAAGAATTGGGTAATTCCGGCAGCTTTTTCAAGAATCCGGTGATAAGCAACGAACAGTTTGCTTTGCTTCAACAGGCTTATCCTTTGATGCCTTCTTACAATGCAGGCGAAGGAAAAACCAAAGTTCCCGCAGGTTGGCTGATTGAGCAATGCGGCTGGAAAGGCAAGCGCGTTGGCAACACAGGTGCTCATGCAAAACAAGCATTGGTTTTAGTCAATTACGGAAACGCAACAGGCAGCGAAGTAAAGGAACTTGCAACTGCCATTCAGCAGAGCGTTAAAGAAAAATTCGGTATTGAAATTGAAGCAGAGGTGAATGTTTATTGACAGAAGTCAGTTTTCAACTGTAAAATTTTAACCACATAGGACACCATTGATTTTCAAATCAGTCTATGTTTCTATGTGGTTTGAATAATGTATTTGGCTGTTTTTAATCTATAATTCACGTTCCTTAACCTTCACTTAACTTTAGGTTTACAATATCGTTTTACTGCCAATATACTTTCGCGCTCACAAATCAAACAGCAGATGAAAAGCGCGATTTTTACACTAATAGTTTTTTGCTCATTCAGCACAATTGTTCTTGCTCAAAAAGGAACTATATCGGGCAAAATAGTTGATAATAAATCAGGCGAAACCTTGATTGGTGTTGCTGCCGTAATCGAAAATACAAACCCTCCCATTGGCGCAGTAAGCGATATAGACGGCAATTTTGTTATCGGCAACGTACCCGAAGGCACACACAACGTTGTGGTAAAGTATATGGGCTACAGGCAAAATATTTTCAAGGGTGTAAAAGTTACTGCGGGGCAGGTTGCCTCTTTGAATATTTCGATGCAGGAAGAAAGCACCAATCTGAACGAAATTGTGGTGGTTGCAGAAGCAAGGCGCGAAACGCAAAGCGCAATTTATATTATGCAGAAAAACAGTACCGTGATTCAAAGCGGTATTTCGAGCGAGGACATAAAGCGCAGCCCCGACCGCAGCAGCAGCGATGCCTTGCGTAGGGTGAGCGGAGCAACCATTCAGGACGGAAAGTTTGCAGTAATTCGCGGGCTTGCCGACAGGTACAATATGGCAATGCTGAACAACGTTATTTTGCCCAGCACCGAGCCTGACCGCAAATCTTTTGCCTTTGATATTTTTCCTGCAAATGTGTTGGACAACATTTTAATTATGAAAACGGGGCAGCCCGATTTGCCAAGCGAATGGTCGGGCGGATTGATTCAATTGAACACACACGACATTCCCGAAAAAAGTTTCTTCAACATCAACTACGGCATCAGCTTTACCGAGCAAACTACCTTCAAACCTTACTACAATTATGCAGGCAGCAAAACCGATTGGCTGGGCTTTGATAAATCAAGCCGCCCTTTGCCAAATGAGTTTCCTTCGATTTTAGATTTTCAATACAAAACAAGCGACAGCGTAAAAAATGCTTATGGTAAAAAAATGACGAACAGGAGTTGGCAAACGAACAAACAAAACATTGCCTACCCGGGGCAAAGCATACAAATGAGCGGTGGTTATGCTTATCGCAAAAAGGATTTTCAGTTGGGTGGAATTGTTGCGCTTACCTACTCTAATACTTTGCGCTACACCGAAGGCACACGCGACAGAATTGATGGCGATGGTTCGCCTTATTTAGATTTTAACGACAGAACTTACAACAATTCCGTAACGGCTGCCATACTTGCGAATGTGAGCGCGGTTATCAAAAATAAGCACCGTATTTCATGGAAAAATGTTTATACCATAAACTCTGACGATAATACCGTAATGCGTGATGGTACAAGCACTTTCAGCGACAGAAGCATCAAACGTACCAACCTTGAATTTATAAGCGCAAGAGTGTTTTCATCCAACCTTTTGGGCGACCATTCTATCGGCTCAAGCGATGTGAAATTCCGTTGGAATGGCGGTGTGGTGTTGATGGACAGAGACCAACCCGATACCAGAAGATACTCTTATGAAAAAAGCATGAGCGCCAATGCTTCAACTCCGTATTTACTGAACCTTCCGCAAACAGGCAGCGACCCTAAATATGGCGCGATGTTTCACAGTAAGCTGAATGAGATTACTTACAATGCAGGTGCAGAAGTTGTTGTGCCTTTTCGCATCAACGGAGCTAAACAAAATGTGAAAGTCGGTGGCTTTTATCAAAACAGAAACAGAAGTTTTGAAGCGCGTAACTTATTTGTGCGCAGAGTTTATTTGAATGATTCCATTCTTGCGCTGCCAATCGGCAACATTATCAATCCGCAGGGTTTTGATAATGGCTCTTTACGGTTTGAACAGGTTGCATTTCCGCAAGACCAATACCGCGCTGCTTCCAGTACTTACGCAGCTTTTGCCATGATGGAAAACACTGTAAGCACGTGGTTTAAAATGGTGTGGGGTTTCAGGTTTGAATACTTTACGCAAAACCTTACTTCTGCTAATAAAATAAATGTGGATTTGGTGCGCGATGCAGACGGCAATATTGTTTTGGATGAAAATAACCAGCCTTCTTTTATCGGCAATTATGTGGACACTACTTACAAAAAGAACTACTACTCGGGTGCTTACACTGCCGATACAAACGGTAAGGTTTCTACAAAATTTCCTCTTTTGCCTGCTATCAATTTAATCTTCAAACTGAATGATGCGATGAACTTCCGCGCATCGTATTCGCAAAGCATGAGCCGCCCCGAGTTCAGAGAATGTGCGCCTTTCCGTT
This sequence comes from uncultured Chitinophagaceae bacterium, assembly GCA_964605875.1. GTDB lineage: Bacteria > Bacteroidota > Bacteroidia > Chitinophagales > LD1 > UBA7692. Next base: position 577 of record CAZSEG010000091.1, on the reverse strand, counting down.
ACTACGATTTTATTACAGAATACGAGTTGGTGGGCAATCCGAATTTGCTGCAAACCTTTGTGCATAATGCCGATTTGCGCTACGAGTGGTTTCTTGGAAAAGGTCAGGCGATTAACGCCAGCGTGTTCTACAAACGCTTTCAAAACACAATTGAACTGGCTGCACAATCGGGTGGCGGTGTAGATATTTACGCTTATTCAAATGCTACCAAAGCAAACCTTGTGGGTGTGGAATTAGAGATTCGCAAAAACCTTGATTTTATTTCTAAAAAGTTAGAGGACATCACCTTTACTGCCAACCTTTCTTACATCTATAGCCAAGTAGATTTAAGCAATGTAAAAAACCTTGCAGCCGATGAATTGAAACGCCCGATGATGGGGCAGTCGCCTTACATTATCAATCTTGGCTTGGGTTATCAGCATCCTAAGATTGGCTTTGGCGCAACCATTCTTTACAACCAGGTAGGTGAAAGATTGAGTGTTACGGGTATAGTGGGCAATCCGGCATGGTATGAGCATTTCCGCCCATTATTAGATTTGCAATTGAGTCAGAAATTTTGGAAAAACCGCGGCATTAT
>CAZSEG010000090.1:6446-13311 GCA_964605875.1 uncultured Chitinophagaceae bacterium | reverse complement strand
AAAATGTTTTTGCCGCAGGTGGTGAAAAGTGCGCGTGTAATGAAGAAGGCAGTGGCGTATTTAGAGCCATTTTTGCAAATTGAAAAAGAGCAAAGCCAAAAACGCAATGCAATAATTTATGCTGAAATAATTTCGGGCATAAAAGCATTGGCGGAAGTGCTGATTGAACACAGAGATGTGAGCCATGCGATGCACCGGGAAGATGTTGGGAAAATTGCTTTTGTGTGGGGAAGAATGGGCAGTGAGGAGGTTACATTCAAAGATGGTTACGGCATTTCAAAAATCATTCATAAGAGAAGTTATGAGCATAAACGCAGACCCGATTTATTCAAACTGAATGGCATTTTAATTTGCATAAAGTTGGTTGAAGTTTTGGCAAAAGGTTCAATTGGTGAGCGGTACAAAGAGAGAGGAAATGAAAGGATTGATATTCACTTTGAAAACTTTAAAGCAGTCATTCAACTAAATTCTTCTGCAAATGTAGATGAGCAAAATTGGCTGCTGACGGGATGCGAATTGGTAGAGAAAAAACCTGTTGAAGTTGAATCAGTGCCTCGGATGAATCAACCCTACGCATCTGAAGCCTATACCGAATCGCAGCCTCAGATGGGAGCAGGTTCTGGAAGCGAAGATAACAATATTGTGCGCGAACCGCAAGTCGAATATCTTTCGCAAAGTTCGTTTGATATTTTGGATGAATATGCAAATATCAGCGATTTGCTTTCAGAAGCATCCGTAACTGAAACATTGGGTTACAATCCTTACAGCAATGAAATTAAAGGGCGTGGTGCAGGCAAAATACTTTTGGCAACCGTAAAAGGCGATGTGCATGACATCGGTAAAAACATTGTGGGCGTGGTGTTGGCTTGCAACAATTACGAAATTATTGACATGGGCGTGATGGTGCCTGCCGATAAAATTCTCGAGCGCGCAAAAGCCGAGAATGCCGACATCATCGGCTTGAGTGGATTGATTACTCCTTCGCTGGATGAGATGGTGCATGTGGCAAAAGAGATGGAGCGATTGGGCATAAAACAACCCTTGCTGATTGGTGGCGCAACAACTTCAAAGTTGCACACTGCGGTGAAAGTTGCGCCTGTGTTTTCGGGTAATGTGGTGCATGTGCTGGATGCTTCAAAAGCGGTAACGGTAGCAAGCAGTTTATTGAGTAAAGATGAGAGCGAAAGTTTTTCAGCCAATGTAAAAAAAGAGTATGCGGAAATGTGCGAACTGCACGCCAATCGCAAAAGCGATATAGAATATATTTCGTTAGAAGATGCACGAAAAAATAAATATCAGATTGACTGGAGTAAAGAAAAAATCACCAAGCCAAACTTTGTTGGTGTGAAGGTTTTTGAAGATTACGATTTGAATGAGTTAGCGCCTTACATTGATTGGTCGCCCCTCTTTTCTACTTGGGAAATGAGTGGAAGTTACCCGCGTATTTTTGAACATGAACGCTATGGCAGCGAAGCAAAAAAGCTGTTTGATGATGCACAGGTTTTATTGAAAAAAATCATTGCAGAAAAATGGATTACGGCAAAAGCGGTGATTGGAATTTTTGAAGCAAATTCTCTGAACGAGTCAGTAGAAATCAGAAATCAGAAATCGGAAATCAGAAATTTCACTTTCATGCGTCAGCAATCGAAGAAACAAAATAATCAACCCAATCTTTGTCTTGCTGATTTTATTGCCCCCTCACCGCTCACCGCTCAACCCTCAACTCGCAACTCGCAACTCGCAACTGATTTCATTGGAACATTTGCAGTAACTACAGGCATCGGCATCGAAAAGTGGATTGAAAAATTTGAGCAAGACCATGACGATTACAATTCAATCATGCTGAAAGCATTGGCGGACAGACTTGCCGAAGCATTTGCAGAAAGAATGCACGAGCGTGTGCGCAAAGAATTTTGGGGTTACGCATCCGATGAAAATTGCAGTAATGAAGATTTGATTCGTGAAAAGTATCAGGGCATTCGCCCTGCACCGGGCTACGCTGCTTGCCCCGACCACACTTTGAAACCACAGATTTGGCAACTGTTAGACGTGGAAAAAAATACAGGAATAAAGCTCACCGAAAGTTATGCCATGTATCCGACAGCATCAGTAAGTGGTTTCTATTTTTCATCGCCTTATGCAAAATATTTTGGCGTGGGAAAAATTTTGAAAGACCAAGTAGAAATGCTCGCAAAGGCAAAAGGTATTTCGGTAGAAGAAATGGAAAGATGGCTTGGTTCTAATTTGAGTTATTGATTTAGCAAGATATTGTTTTCAAAACTTTTAGTTCTTTGCACCATAGAGTATTTATAAACTATGCCTAAATCAATAAAGGTTTTTGCACCTGCAACTGTGGCTAATGTAGCTTGCGGTTTTAATGTGTTGGGTTTTGCAGTAGATGCCCCGGGCGATGTGATAACCATGCAATTGACAGATAAGCCGGACATTGTTATTTCATCAATAACAGGTGATGGAGGCAGGCTGTCGAAAGCAGCAGAAAAAAATACTGCGGGTGTAGCTGTGAATGCTTTTCTAAAACACCTTAATGCAACGCAAGGTGTTGAAATTACAATTGAAAAAAATCTTCCATTAGGAAGCGGCATGGGTTCAAGTGCTGCGAGTTCTGTGGCTGCGGTAGTTGCCATAAATGAATTGTTGGGCAAACCGCTTTCGCGTGAAGCATTAGTGCCTTTTGCGATGGAAGCCGAGCGCATTGCCTGTGGCGCGGCACATGCCGATAATGTTGCTCCTGCCATCATGGGCGGTTTCGTTTTAATTCGCAGTTACGCTCCGTTAGATTTAATCAGAATTCCTTCGCCCGATAATTTGTTTTGCATTGTAATTACACCCAACATCGAATTGCGTACGGAAGATGCCCGCAAAGTGTTGAAGCAGGAAATCACTATGAAAGATGCCATCGAGCAATGGGGCAATCTTGCAGGGTTGATTGCCGGACTGATGCAAAAAGATTACGCACTTATTGGTCGCTCGTTGCAGGATGTGATTGTAGAGCCAATGCGCGCTTTGCTGATTCCCGGGTTTGAGGAGGTGAAAATTGCAGCTTTGGAAAATGGCGTTTTGGGATGCAGTATTTCGGGTTCTGGACCTTCAATATTTGCATTAGCTACATCCAAACAAATTGCAGAAAACGCAGGAGCAGCAATGAAAGTTGCTTTGAATAAAATAGGTTTGGATGGAACAATTTATGTTTCAAAAATCAATGATGAAGGCGCAAGAGTGATTGGATAATTTACTCGTAAATAAGGATTACCGGAACTTACAAAAACACCGACCGAGTTTAAATATGTTTCTTCGGACAATAGCTGTCTTTATATCATGAAGTCCTCGTCTGTCCGTTCTCGTTGTGAATTGCTATCGAAAAGTATCTTTGAAATCATTGAACACAACACGCTTAGTTTGGTGTCCTATGTGGTTAAAAGAAACATATCATCATTCACCCATAAGTGTATATTCGCGCAGTTTTTAAATCAAAAAAGGAAATATGTTTTTTGAACTTACCGAAGAGCAACAAATGATAAAGCAGGCTGCGCGCGATTTTGCACAAAACGAATGTAAGCCCGGGGTGATAGAACGCGATGACAAGCAGGAATACCCCACCGAGCAGGTAAAACGCATGGCAGAACTTGGTTTCTTAGGCATGATGGTGGATCCGAAATATGGCGGTGGCGGCATGGATGCGCTCAGTTATGTGCTGGCGATGGAAGAAATTTCTAAGGTGGACAATTCATGCTCGGTAATCATGAGTGTAAACAACTCGTTGGTATGCTGGGGCTTGGAAGAATACGGCACCGAAGAGCAAAAACAAAAATATTTAGTGCCATTGGCAAAGGGCGAAAAGCTGGGCGCATTTTGCCTTAGCGAACCCGAAGCAGGCAGCGATGCAACAAGCCAGCGCACCACCGCAATTGACATGGGCGACCATTATTTACTGAACGGTGTAAAAAACTGGATAACCAATGGCGGCAAGGCTTCCACCTATCTGGTGATTGCCCAAACCTATCCCGAAAAAGGACATCGCGGCATCAACGTTTTGATAGTGGAAGCGGGCATGGAAGGCTTTGAAATCGGCAGAAAAGAAGACAAGCTCGGCATTCGCTCTTCCGACACACACACGCTGCTTTTCACCAACGTAAAAGTGCCTAAGGAAAACCGCATTGGCGAAGACGGCTTCGGCTTCAAGTTCGCCATGAAAACACTTAGCGGTGGTCGCATCGGTATTGCTGCGCAGGCATTGGGCATTGCCGCAGGCGCGTATGAGTTGGCGGTTCAATATTCAAAAGAACGCAAAGCCTTCAACAAAGAAATCATCAACCATCAGGCTATTGCTTTTAAACTTGCTGACATGGGCACAGAAATTGAAGCCGCCCGTTTGCTCGTGTATAAATCTGCTACGCTCAAAGACCAGGGCAAAAACTACGACCTCGCAAGTTCAATGGCTAAACTCTTTGCCAGCGAAACAGCCATGAAGCATACCGTAGAAGCCGTACAAGTGCATGGCGGTTATGGTTTTGTAAAAGAATACCATGTGGAAAGGCTCATGCGCGATGCCAAAATCACGCAGATATACGAAGGCACCAGCGAAGTGCAACGCATAGTTATTTCACGCAGTGTGATTGGATAGATTCAGGATTTACAGATTGACGGATTTACTATTCACCAATCCGTCAATCGTTGTTCACCTTCCCTTATCTTCGCCCGCTTTAAATGCACTACACCTTTTTTCTCTTTTCTTTTTTCTTTTTATCCGTCCACGCGCAGGACTATGCCAAAAACCTTAAAGGCAGGGTAACGGATAAAGACACGCGGCAGCCTTTGGAGGGCGTAAACATTGTGTTGCAAAACGTGGAGCCGTTCACCGCCACCGCAAGCGATGCGCAGGGCAACTTTAAGTTTGAAAGCCTGAAAGCAGGGCGGTATAATCTTAAGTTTTCGATGATGGGCTTTGATGACGTGAGCCTGCAAAACATCACCGTAACTTCGGGTAAAGAAACCGTGCTGAATGTGGAGATGCAGGAGCGCATCAGCAACATGGAGGATGTGGTGATTACGGCACAAAAAGATAAGAGCCACGCCAACAACGAGTTTGCGCCCATCAGCGCGCGCTCGTTTTCTATGGAAGAAACCAAGCGGTATGCAGGCACGCTGAACGACCCTGCGCGGATGGTGCAGACCTTCCCGGGGGTGATTTCTGCCAATGATGAAAACAATGCGATTGTGATGCGCGGCAATTCGCCCCGCGGCATTTTGTGGCGCATGGAAGGTGTGGAGATTCCAAACCCCAACCACTTTGCGGGCAGTGAAGGTTCCAGCGGTGGCGGTGTGGCGATGCTGAGTGCGAACATGCTTGGGAAAACAGATTTTTTGAGCGGAGCCTTCCCTGCAGAATACGGCAATGCATTGAGTGGCGTGATGGATTTGAATTTGCGCAAAGGCAACAACGAGAAACACGAGTTCACTTTGCAGGCGGGCATCTTGGGCGCAGAGGTTGCGCTGGAAGGTCCGTTCAGCAAAAAGAGTAATGCTTCTTATTTAGTCAATTACCGCTACTCTACTTTGGAGTTGTTTGCGCTGACGGGTTTTAAAATCGGTGGTGATATTACGCCCAAGTATCAGGACTTGAGCTTCAACCTTGCCTTCCCCACTAAGCGCGCGGGAACGTTTACGTTGTTTGGTATTGGCGGCTTGAGCAGCTTGGGTACTAAGGTTGTAAAAGATACCGCCAAATGGGAAAGCATCATTGACAAAACACAGGACGGACAACACTATCGCATGGGCACTGCGGGCATTACGCATTTGCTGCTGCTGAATCCGAAAACATATATCAAGAGCGTGGCGAGTTTCAGCTACTCCGATAACTCTAATTTTACCGACACCTTCAACACGGCTTTTGCACCCACTACTATTGAGGATAAGAAGTTTGAGTACATGGTGGCGCGCTTTTCGTTTATGCTGAACCGAAAGGTGGATACGCGCAACATCATTCGCACGGGGATGTATTACACGGGTACATTCTACAACCTGCGCAACCGCGTGTTCGACTTTCAGCAGCAGGCGCTTTTTACCTCGCTGCAAGGCAGGGGTAACACACATTTGTTTCAGGCATACTGGCAATGGAAACATCGCTTTAGCGAAAGCCTGAGCATCAACAGCGGTTTGCACCTCACTTACTTTTTGCTGAATAAAAAGTTCAACATCGAGCCGCGCCTGAGTGTGGAATGGCGACCTGCTTTTAACCATACATTAAGCGTGGGTGTGGGCTTGCACAATCGTGCCGATGCGGTTTCTACTTACATCACCGAGTTGGCAACAACATCAGGCAATCAGCGCAATAACCAACTATTAGACATGAGCAAAGCATTTCATTCGGTGCTGGGCTACGATTTTGTTTTCCTGAAAGATTTTCGCCTTCATGCCGAAACATACTTTCAATATCTCTATGCCATCCCCACGGGTAAAGATGCTAACGCTGCGTTTTCTATCATCAATGAAAATGATGGTTTTGTTACGCAGCCGCTCAACAACAAAGGTCGCGGCATGAACTATGGTTTGGAGCTTACGGTAGAAAAATTCTTTACGAAGGGTTACTTCTTTTTGGTAACAACTTCGCTCTATAACTCGAAATACAGAGGCAACGATAAGGTGTGGCGCAACACAGCTTACAATGGTAATTATGTGTTGAATGTGCTGGGCAGCAAAGAGTTTCTGTTGGGTAAAAAGAAAATCAACATCATCGGCATCACGGCAAAAGTATTGTTGCGCGGTGGCATGAGAATCACCCCGATTGACTTGGATAAAAGCATTGCCGAAGGGCGTACCGTGCGCGATGAAAGCCGCTTGTTTGAAG
>CAZSEG010000090.1:6199-6436 GCA_964605875.1 uncultured Chitinophagaceae bacterium | reverse complement strand
TTTGAAGAGCAACTGCCGCTATACTTCCGCATGGATTTTGGCGCTTACTTCCGCAGGAATAAAAAACGCTGGAGCTGGATGTTGAGCTTTGATGCGCAGAACATCATCAACCGCGAAAACGTGGCGCAAAAGGTGTATGACCCACAAAAGCAAGAGATAAGACTTATCCGCAATCTTGGCATTGTGCCGGTAATTAGCTGGAAGGTGGAGTTTGGAGTGAAGCGATAACTTGGTCAG
>CAZSEG010000090.1:0-6189 GCA_964605875.1 uncultured Chitinophagaceae bacterium | reverse complement strand
AATTTCCGAAGAAGATTATTTACCTTCAAACCTGCTGCTGACTGAAAAACGTCAGGTCTTTCATAATTTGATTGGCGATGTTTTCGGAAGTAGTTTCCGAGCCGCTTTCGGCATAAATGCGGATGATTGGCTCGGTGTTGCTTCTGCGCAAATGCACCCAGTCTTTATCAAACTCAATCTTCACACCGTCAATTTTATTGATGGGCTGATTTTTGTATTTGCCTTCTATTTCATCAAACAGATTTTCGATATTTATAGAAGCATCTAAATCAATTTTCTTTTTGCTGATGTGATAGCTTGGATAGCCTGCACGTAACAATGATGCCGTTTTTCCAAACTTAGCCAAATGCGAAAGGAACAAGGCAATACCTGCCAAGGCATCTCTGCCGTAATGCAATTCAGGATAAATCACACCTCCGTTGCCTTCACCGCCAATCACCGCTTTTTCTTCCTTCATTTTTTGCACCACGTTCACTTCACCCACTGCGCTTGCAAAATATTCACCCGCATATTTTTCGGTAACATCTTTCAATGCACGTGTAGAAGAAAGATTTGAAACCGTGTTGCCTCTTTTGTGCTTCAACACATAATCTGCCACAGCAACCAAAGTATATTCTTCGCCAAACATACTGCCGTCTTCGCTCACCAACGCAAGGCGATCAACATCAGGATCAACGCTGATACCCAAGTCGGCATTATTCTTTTTTACGGTGATAGAAAGCTCATTCAGATTTTCGGGCAACGGCTCGGGGTTGTGCGGAAACAAACCGTTCGGCTCGCAATACAACTCCGTAACATTTTCCACACCTAATGCTTTCAGCAATTTAGGTACGGCAATGCCACCCGTGCTGTTTACGCAGTCAATCACAATTTTAAAGTTGCGCTTCCTGATGGCTTCCACATCCACCAGTTTCAACTTCAATATTTTTTCGATGTGGTAATCAATGTAGGTATCGTTAAGCGTATAGCTGCCCAGCGAGTTTACATCTTCGTACTTAATCTCTTTTTCTTCGGCAATGCGCAACAGTTCTTCACCCGCTTTTGCCGAAATAAACTCACCGTGTGCATTCAATAATTTTAAAGCGTTCCACTGCTTTGGGTTGTGGCTTGCAGTGATGATAATTCCGCCACCGGCACGTTCTTCGGTAACTGCAAGTTCAACAGTAGGCGTAGTTGAAAGACCAAGATCAACTACATCAATCCCCAACGATTGCAGCGTGCCGACAACAATGTTTTTCACCATTTCACCGCTCACCCGCGCATCTCTGCCGATTACAACTTTGCGCATACCGGATGTTTGAATCACCCAAGTGCCGAAAGCTGCCGTGAATTTTAGTATATCTTCGGGTGTAAAGTTGTTGCCGGGGAAACCGCCAATAGTGCCGCGAATACCGGAAATAGATTTTATGAGAGACAAAGTATTGTAATTTTGAGGGCGCGAAAATAAGAACTCAACGCTATCAAAATGTATTATTTGGTTAAAAGAATGAAGAATGTCTGAAAAAGAATGGTTTATAAATTGGTTTGATTCAGAATATTATCATCTGCTGTACAGCAACCGTAACGAAGAGGAAGCCGAACAGTTTATTGCCCGGTTGGCAGCCGGTTTGAATTTAGTTCCGAAAACGAAAATTCTGGATGTGGCTTGCGGCAAAGGAAGACATTCTAAAACATTGGCGCGTTTGGGTTTTGATGTGCATGGAATTGACCTTAGTGTTAACAGCATCAACACAGCAAAACAATACGAACACAATACCTTGCATTTTGATGTGTGGGATATGCGCCAAACCTATCGCGACAGCTATTTTGATGTCGCAATGAATTTGTTTTCGAGCTTTGGTTATCTGCCAACGGATGAAGACAATTTGATTGCATTAAAAGCAATCGCCTCAAACTTGAAACCCAATGGAAAATTGGTTTTAGATTATCTGAATGTGGAAGCAATTATTAAAGAAATGAAGCCGCGCGAAATTATTCAGCGCGGTGAAATTCAGTTTCACATCCGAAAGAAAATTGAAAATGGTTTTATTAAAAAAACGATTGAGTTTATTGATGAAAACGGAACTGCGCACGAATACACCGAGCAGCTGCGCATCATAAAACCCGAAACTTTTTCAGTGCTGTTTCAATCATCAGGTTTGCAAATTGATAAGGTTTTCGGCAGCTATACATTAGAAGATTTTTCAAGCGGAAAATCGTTAAGACAAATAATTGTTGCTACAAAGATTTAAGAAGGTTTCTGCCAATAAATTTAACGTGAGTTCTATATTAAAAACAGCCAAATACTTGAATTTATTGTGATTCAAGTATTCCAAATATCTTAAATACCGGAGCCAAAAGTTATGCCCGTTTATACCGAAGTTGTAAGCTGTTTTTCCTCCGGAGGGAGGTGTGATTTTGCCAATTGTGTTGATATGAATTTATCTGTGGGAAAAGTTAAGACGATTTTGGGCAATAGAAATATTAAGAATTGCGATATAAATTTTTTCATAGGCTTAAAACTGGAAATAAATAAACTGTTGTTCTTTGCCCCCAAACCAAAATATGGCAATGATTATTGAATAATACATTGCATATATTAAAGGTCGTTTCCAGCTCAAGCCCAACGATGCAATTGCATATTGTTCTTTTCTGCCAAGCCACTCTGTTAAAACAAAAAATGATACAACACAATGTATTGACTTATCGGGAGATGGAGGGGTGGAGTTCACCCGATATATTCTCCACAAACCCGTGAAAGCATAGTGTTTTCGCGGATTTTTATTGTATCAGTACGGGCATAACGCTTTATCTGTTATGATATGCAGCCGCAGGCTGCTTACTTGAGTTGGGATTATTGAGCGCAAACGGTTTTAACTCTTAAACTAAAAATGTTGCAGAAACGCAGCATCGGCAACATGATTATTGGTAACGTATTTTACCAAACATCTGTTCCCTTTCCGTGAAAAGAAAACATACCATGTTGTTCGCTTGGTTGCTTTGTACGAAACATAAAACGTGCCATAAGCAATAAGTTCTTTGGGCGTTTGTTTGTGTTTTTGATTTTTGATTGCGATTGGAATTGCATCGTAAATATCCGCCACGTACTTTTCGGCAGTCTCTATGTAACTAAAGTATTCGGCTTTATAGAGGGTAAAGACAAGCTCATCTAAATAATCAACAACAGCAGGCGCAATGGAAACAATTATTTTTTCCACCATTTTCGGATTTTGCTTATGGATTTTGCTTTAGCTTCTTCTAAAGTCAAACTTTTTTCCCATTCCTTTTCAAACGCATCATCTATAATGCCCACTTCCTGCAAAAAAGGTTGCAGTTGCTTTTTGTATTTTTTCAAATCAATACGAATAAAAGCATCTTGCCCTTTGGCGTTTTTTTCTATTTCTATGCCTGCAACAGATGTCATATCACAAATATACTGTTTTTTTAAAAAGCCAAATGTGCTATGCTTTAGAAGCAAACCTAAAGGCAGGACGAACTTGCAGGCAAATAGTACGCTAAACTGATATGTTGCAGTTGCATACTTTCAGCGTTTGCCAAATTAAGAATAATGCTTTATCTGTTATGATATGCAGCCACAGGCTGCTTACTTGGTTGGATGCAAGCACAGTTTACGCCCAGTTAGGGTTAGCTGCCACTGCCGATAAATTTATAGGCGATGCTTACGATTTTTGATTTTATATTTCAACCCATAAATGAAAAATATCCTTAGAAATATACTTTCCGTTTTTCTATTAATTTGTGGCTTGTTGCTATATGCAACTCTTTTCTTTACCATATCATTTGGTATTATTTTTACGGTGGGTCATCTTTTTTCCGATAAACCCAATTTTATATGGAGTACTCTTGGCGGCAATCTGTTTTCAATAATTTTCATCTCTATCACCTATTATCAACAAGTAAGAGAGAAAAACACTAACGATGATTTTTCAGGAAAAATTAAGTGGCATATTTCCTATTCATTCTACATATTGATTGCTGTTGTTGTTTTCAGAATGAGTACATTGACAGCAATTGACGAATATTTAGAAAGCCGCCCTGCTCGTAGAGTTATTGTTCCATCCAACACCATAATGAAAGCCTTTACATTTGTCAAATCGGGAGATACCATTGAATTTGAAGACAAGGCTGCATTTAAAAAAGAAATCAATGCGATTATGAACAATAAGAATCTTCATTGGGAAAGAACCGTTTCAGAAGATGGTAATTTTTCAATCATGTTTCCCCATTTCCCAAATTACAAAGTAAAACAACATAAAAAGAAGGAGATAATTGATGGACAAAGAGTGTGGGTTCATCATTTGGAATTAAAAACTTCTGAAAAAACAGACCCCAATTTGGCATACTTTATTTCATTTTATGCTATTGACACTACGAAAGAACCACTTGAAGGACATTTTGAAAACCAAAAACAAGGAATATTATCTAAAATAGACGGAGTTCTGGCAAATGAATTTAGTATTGATACATTAGGTTTTCCATGCAAAGAATTTTCTGTTATAACGCACGAAGGATATACCAAAGCAACAACAAGAATGATATACAATAATGGGTTCCTCTATAAAGTCACCGTCTTAACTCAAAAGGGAAACTTCTTAAACGAAGGCATCCACCATTTTCTAAACTCTTTCACAATTATGCAGGATAATTGATTAATTGTATTGTTTCAAAATGAGACTTTCATTTGTTGATTTCTGCTCGCAACAGAGTTAAATTCATTTCCTCTTTCGGACATTAGCAACTACTTATAGCTCCTCGCAGCAATTTTTATATTCTCATACACCAACGCTTCTTTATTCAGTTGCCATTGGTTTTCGCCCGTGAGTTCCCAAGCCGAAACGAAGCTGAAATTTTCATCATCGCGCAATGCTTCGCCTTCTTCGGTTTGGTATTCTTCGCGGAAGTGACCGCCACAGCTTTCTTGCCTTTCCAAAGCATCTTTGCACATCAACTCGCCCAATTCAAGGAAGTCGGCAACCCTGCCCGCTTTTTCCAATTCGGGATTCAACTCATCGGCTGCGCCCGGCACACGCACATTCTGCCAGAACTCTTTGCGCAGTTCCTGAATTTCGGTGATGGCTTCTTTCAAGCCTTGCGCGTTGCGCGCCATGCCGCATTTATCCCACATGATTTTGCCCAAACGCTTGTGGTAATAATCCACCGATTTAGTTCCTTTTATGCCCACCAATTTATCAAGCGTTTGCCGCGCTTTTTGCTCCGCTTCCACAAACGCCTCATGGTCGGTGGGAATAGCTTTGGTTCTGATTTCCGCGCTCAGGTATGCGCCAATGGTGTAAGGAATCACAAAGTAGCCGTCTGCCAAGCCCTGCATCAAAGCCGATGCGCCCAAGCGGTTTGCGCCATGGTCGCTGAAATTGGCTTCGCCCAAAGCATACAGCCCCGGCACGGTGGTCATCAGGTTGTAATCCACCCACAAGCCGCCCATAGTGTAATGCACCGCAGGGTAAATCTGCATCGGCTCGTTGTAAGGATTCACACCCGTGATTTGCGCATACATATCAAACAGGTTGCCGTATTTTTCCTTCACCACCGCTTTGCCGAGCGAAGTGATGGTTGCTTTGTCGGGGTTGTGTAAATTACTTTTTGTGGCTTCAATTTTTCCGTAGCGTTCTATTGCCGCAGCATAATCAAGGAACACCGCCTGCCCTGTTTTGTTCACGCCAAAACCCGCATCGCACCTTTCTTTAGCGGCACGGCTCGCCACATCGCGCGGCACAAGATTTCCGAACGCAGGGTATCTTCTTTCTAAATAATAATCGCGGTCTTCTTCTTTCAAGTCGTTGGGTTTCAACTTTCCTTCACGAATTGCTTTTGCATCATCCAATTTTTTCGGAACCCAGATTCTTCCGTCATTGCGCAATGATTCTGACATCAAAGTCAGTTTCGATTGATGGTCGCCCGAAACAGGAATGCAGGTCGGGTGAATTTGCGTGAAGCACGGGTTGCCGAAGAACGCGCCTTTTTTGTGCGCCTTCCACGCGGCTGTAACATTGCTGCCCATCGCGTTGGTGGAAAGGAAAAAAACATTGCCGGAGCCGCCTGTGCAAAGCAACACTGCATGACCGAAATGACGCTCCAATTTTCCCGAAATCAAATCGCGTGCGATGATACCGCGCGCCTTGCCGTCAATAGTAACCACTTCAAGCATTTCGTGGCGGGTGTATGATTGCA
>CAZSEG010000089.1:0-13328 GCA_964605875.1 uncultured Chitinophagaceae bacterium | reverse complement strand
CTAAAGTTTTCGTGCAATATTTAGTCCATCGCGCAGGGGCAAAATATATGATTCTACGCGCTTGTCGTTTAAAACTTTAAGGTTGTAGGCATGAAGGGCTGCGGTGTCTTTATCGTGGTTTGCTGCGGCAACTTTGCCGCTCCACAGCACATTATCGGCAACGATGTAGCCGCCACTGCGCACTTTATCAATCACCAAATCAAAATAGTTGCTGTAATTCTGTTTATCGGCATCAATAAAAACAAGGTCGAAAGTTTCATTGAGCTTTGGAATGATTTCAAGCGCATTGCCTACAAAAGGTTTTATGCAATTTTCTTTGCCTGCAAGCGCGATGTATTTATTCACCATCGGTGAAAGTTCATCGTTTATATCTATGGTATAAAGCAAACCGTTTTCGGCTAAACCCTGCGCAAAACAAATGCCGGAATAACCGGTGTAAGTGCCGATTTCCAACACGCGCCTGGGTTGAATCATGCGGCTTATCATTTCCAAAAATTTGCCTTGAATATTACCGCTTAACATTTGCGGCATCTGCACTTTTAAATGCGTTTCGCGCGAAAGTTTTGTAAGCGTTTCGTTTTCGGGAGTCGAAAGTTCTTCTAAGTATTGATTGATATTGTCAGGTAAAAAATCCATGTCGGCAAAGGTAAGGAATAAAACAGCCAAATACTTTATTAAAGTCCGCAGTTGATGATGTGATTCGTTTTCCCAAAATTGTAATGTATTTCCCGATTAAGTTTTTTTAGTTTGCAAAAAATATGGAAATGAAACAACTGAAGTTTTTCGCATTTATTGCAATAATTATCGGCACACAAGGTTGCAGTAAACTGAATCTGTTTACCATTGAAGATGACATCAATCTTGGCAAACAAACGGTGCAGCAAATTGAAAGCCAACCCGCAGAATACCCGATTTTAAACCCGGCTACAAATCAGGCAGCTTATGCTTATTTATATGCTATGCGCGATGCAATCCTTACCAGCAGCGAGTTTGAACACAAAAATGATTTTGAATGGAAGTTGTTCATCATCAAAGATGATGCTGTTCAAAATGCGTTCTGCACACCGGGTGGCTATATTTATGTTTACACAGGTTTGATGAAATATTTAGATGATGCTTCTTCTTTGGCAGGCGTTATCGGGCACGAAATGGCACATGCCGACAAAAGACATTCAACCCGCCAGATGACCGAGCAATATGGCATTGAAACATTGCTCTCTTTTATTGGCGGTAACGCACAGCAAATCGCTTCTATTACTGCGCAATTGGTTTCATTGAAATTCAGCCGCAATCACGAAACGGAATCAGACACTTACTCTGTAAAATATCTTTGCCAGACAAAATACCGTGCCGATGGCGCGGCAGATTTTTTTGAGAAAATCGGCAGTCAGGGAATACCTGCTTTTTTAAGCACCCATCCTGACCCGGGCGATAGAGTTACAAATATCAAAAAACAAAAAAACGACTTAGGTTGCAGTGATGCAGATAACTTTACGCAAAATGAAGAAATAACTTCATACAATCAGTTCAAAGCTGCATTGAATTAGTCTTGCCGGTTTTTCTTCTCTGTAATTGCCTCGGCAAACCATGTAAATTCCGAAATGAATTTGTTGAAGTTAGCATCCAAAAATTCATCTTTTACATTGCCTGTTTCATCAATTGAATTGTGAATGGCAGGCACAATCAGCTTTTGCGGCATGGCATAAGCGCCAAGCGATAAAACCAATTGCTGCATTGCAGATGAAGCGTTGATGCCGCCAAACCTTCCTGTTGAAACGCTTGCAACCGCAATAGGTTTGCGATAAAATTCTTTTAAGAAGTAATCAAGAAAATTTTTCAGTGCGCCACCGTAGCTGCCGTGATATTCGGGCGAAACAAAAATCATTGCATCCGCATCATCTAAAATTTTCTGTGCCGCATCAATTGAGGACGGAGGTGTATCTAATTTGCCGAAACGCTCTTCTGCAACAGGTAAATTATATGTTGCAATATCTAACAGGTTGGTATTTGAATAACCGCCTTCTACAAGCCTTTTGTGCAACTCCAAAGCTACTTTGTGAGTTTGCCGCCCTTTCCTTACGCTGCCTGAGATAATTACTATGTTAAGTGTTTTCATGTTATGTTGTTCTCGGAAACCATTTTACTTCTTCAACATTCAAATCTTTTGCCGTTTTTCTGCCAAGCACAAACAGGTAGTCGGATAAGCGGTTGAGATATTTGATAACAAGCGGTGAAATCTCTGTTTGATGACCAAGCGACACCGCAAGCCGTTCTGCCCTGCGGCAAACAGTACGCGCCAAATGGCAATAGCTTACGTGTGCGTGTCCACCGGGCAAAACAAAATGTGTAAGCGGAGCGAGTTCTTTTTCCATTGAATCAATTGCATTTTCCAAAAGTTCAATATCCGCTTCATGTAAATCGGGAACTTTTTTTGAATCGCCATCGGGGTCGCTGGCAAGCGTTGCGCCTATTGTAAAAAGCCTGTCCTGCACTTCTTTTAAAACTTCTTTTTGCTTTTCATCTGTTTGCACATCGCGCACCAAACCAATGTAGGAATTTAATTCATCAACAGTGCCGTAAACCTCAATGCGCAACGTGCTTTTAGAAACGCGCCTGCCACCCAGTAATGATGTTTCGCCAATGTCGCCTGTTTTTGTATAGATTTTCATATTTATAGAATCAAGAGTTTAGAACCAAGAGCCAAGAGTTTAGAATCAAGAACCAAGAATTTAGAGCCAAGAATCAAGACATAATTTCTTGGCTCTTGGTTCTTGTATCTTGGCTCTTAATGCACTGCAAAACTTTTTTCGGGCACATTCGGGTTGTCGCTTTCAATCAGCCCATCGCGCAGGCGTAAAATTCTTTTGGCATGACGCGCAATATCTTCTTCGTGCGTTACCAGAATCACCGTGTTGCCGTTGTTGTTGATGGCTTCAAAAATATTCATGATTTCGTAGCTGGTTTTGGTATCTAAATTTCCTGTTGGCTCATCGGCAAGAATGATGGAAGGATTGTTTACCAACGCTCTTGCAATGGCTACACGCTGCCTTTGTCCGCCCGAAAGTTGGTTGGGCTTGTGATCCATTCTTTCTTTTAAACCGACAAGTTCCATCACATACTCACTGCGCTCTTGTCTTTCTTTCGCGCTCATGCCTGCATACACCAATGGCAGCGCAACATTTTCTAAAGAACTAAGGCGCGGCAGCAAATTGAAAGTCTGAAATACAAAACCGATTTCTTTGTTGCGAATACGCGCCAATTCATCATCATCCATTTTGCTCACTTCTTTTCCGTTCAAAGAATAAGTGCCGGAAGTGGGCGTATCCAAGCAACCGAGAATATTCATCAGCGTTGATTTCCCCGAACCCGAAGGTCCCATCAGCGCAACATATTCATTGCTGAAAATATCAAGCGAAACATCATCCAGTGCAGCAATCAACTGGTTGCCCATGATGTATTCTTTTTTGATGTGTTGTATGTCTATTACAAGATTTTTATCGCTCACGGTATTTGGTTTCAACGAGTGCGAAGAAAGAAGATTTTTAAACACAACGTAAAACAGCCAAATACTTTATTTGAACACGACTTGTTCCGCAAAGCGGAATAGAAACATAGTTGAGAGGTGGGAGGTGAGGGTTGAGAGGAACTTGTTTTGACTATGTAAAATTTTCACACAGAGTACACAGGGAATACAGAATATTTGCTTGGGAAAACAAAAAAGGCTGAACCCGTAACAGATTCAGCCTTTCATAAATAAACAAAGTGGCAATTATTTCTTATTAACCCATTTGCCGCCTTGCGCCTGACAATTAGTTTGGGCTTCTTCATATTCATCCAATACACCCAATATCGGATTGTTTTGTTTGCACACAGCACTGCTTGTTGAACCATTTGAGTATTCACAATAGCCGCATTTCTTACATGAAGAAACAGAAGAAATCAGCGCAACTGCTGCAATAGCGAAAAATAATTTTTTCATATCCATTTGTTTTTTGATTGATAAATGTGGCGCAAAACTAAGGGGAAAACACTAATTACCAAACCACAATGCTCCCTTTTTGATTAAATTCTTACCTGCCGTGTTGTTAATAAACAGCCCGCCCGTTCCCAATCCCTGCGGCATAGATGAATATTTTGTAAAAACCCACTGCGCAATTGCGTTCAAACCAACATTACTTTCTAAAGCAGAAGTTGCCCACCAGCCAATGTTTTTGCGTGTTGCAATTTCAATCCATTCATCACAACTTGCAAATCCGCCCAACAGACTCGGCTTCAAAATAATATACTGCGGATTGATTTTTTCTAACAATACAGTTCTTTGTTCTTTGTTGAAAACTCCTATGAGTTCTTCATCCAAAGCCACATCCATAATGCCTGATGCGCAGATTTCGTGCATCAATTCAAATTGCTTTGGCTTTACAGGTTGCTCGATAGAATGAATGTCATATTCGGCAAGTGTTTTCAATTTTTGAAAAACATCATTTGCATTAAACGCTCCGTTTGCATCCAATCGCAACTCAATATTTTCTTTACTGAATTGCTTTCTTATTCCTTCAATAATTTTCAATTCTGTGTCAAAATCCAATGCGCCAACTTTCAGTTTTACGCATTTAAAACCCTGCGCAATTTTTTCCTGAATCTGTTGCTGCATAAAGTTTTCATCGCCCATCCAAATCAAGCCGTTGATTGGGATTCCTTTCAAACCTTTGGTAAAATCACTTTCAAACAATACATCTTTTTGGGTTGAATTAAAATCTAATAAAGCCGTTTCCAAACCAAAAACTATGGATGGATATTCAATAAGAAGCTGTTGCGGATTGGCGATAAAATCATGAATGTTTTCGCAAACATTTTTTAATGCGGCTTCATAATTTTCCAAATTATCAATGCTTAAACCTTCTATGAAACTACATTCGCCAACACCTGTTTTTTTGCCATCGGTTATTTCCAAAAAGTAACCGTTTTTGTGTGTCATACTTCCGCGCGAGGTAAGCACGGGAGATTTGAATTGAAGCGAATATTTTTTGTATGCGGCTTGTAACATTTCTTTATTAAAACATTTCCAAAGTTTAAAACTTTGGAAATGTTATTTCCTACAAAATTGGTTTCAACATATCCAGCACCGTTGCGCCTTCGCGCACAAACACAGGAAATTCATCGTAAGTAAAATTCATGGTAGTTGACGTTCCGCCATCAAACACTTTTGTGTCATCAAACAAATAAACCCAACGACCGTCCGCAGGGAAATTCACGGTAATATTATTTGCAGGAATTTTCATGATTGGCGTAACAAAAACATCGCTACCGAGAAGATACGCATAGCTCGTTCTATCCATGAAATGATACATGGATTTTTTCTGCTTCCAAAGACTGTCGGCACTTGACTGCAAATAAGGAATCATGGCGTGATACAGCTTTGTAAATTTGCGGTAAATATCGGTTGTGTTATTGCTGAACATCCAGGGACGATGCTCTCCTCCCCCACCGTTTTCCATAATGGAACAAAACGCACCGAACTGCGCCCAACGGATAAAAAGGTCTTCGGTTCTGCCTCTTGAACCGTAATCGGCAGTATTTTCGCGGTAGCCGCCAATATCTGAACCAAAAGAAAGATAGCCGAACTGCGCACTCAAATACATATTATCCAAAGCAATTCTCAATCCCTTGTAATCGGGGTCTTGGTCGCCAACCCAACCCGCCCAGCAGTTGGAAACATCGCTGAAAGAAAAGTTCACCGCATTCGCTGGACTTACCCCTAAAATACCGAAATAAGTATCAATCGGGCGTGTAGTATTTACGCGGTCAATTCCCAATTTTTCTCGTGTGTAGGTGTGGAAAAAATCATAGTATTTTCTTGAGTAGTCCACCCTGCTTGGAGCTGCGCCCAAGCCTCTTGAATAACCTCCCGTAACAACAAAATCCGTTCCGTCCACTTTCCAGCCGTCAATGCCAATCGCCAAAATTGAATCCACTCTTTTTTTCCACCATTCCACTGCATCGGGATTATACCAATCTATCGGGCTGCCATTGCCTTTCCACCATTTTTGCACCAATGGCGTGGTGTCGGCTGCGCTCTTGGTAATAAAATATCCTTTTGCCGCAGCTTCATCATACATTGGTTGAGCATCCACGTTAATCACACCTGTTATCCAAACAAACACGCGCACATCTTTACTGTGAAAATATTCCACCATTCCTTTCGGATTTGGATACAAATTTTTATCCCATGAAAAAGTATTGTAGCCAGTTTCCCAAGGGCTGTCAATGATAATTGCGCCCACAGGAATATCGCGCAATAAATAATCATCTACAATTTGCTGCGCAGATTGCTGTGTGCTTTCATCTTCCCATATCCAATGACGAAAAATCCATTCGGGCCAAGGCGTTGTTTGCGCCTTTTTTAATGGCGATTCAAAAGGTTTGAATTTGTCTTTTGCACAACCGCTTGCAAATAATGTAAGTGCAATAATTAGGTAGAAGTAATTCTTCATTTTGCCGGAATTGATTTTATGTGAAGCTAATAATTGATTTTAGATTTCAGATTTATGAAGTGTGATTGAACAGCCAACCCTTATTGCTTCCGATATTTAGAATCATAATCATAAACATATTTCAGAACAGCAATATCATTTTCTGAAAGTTGGATGCCTCTGCGTTCCATCATTTTTTGCGCTACTTCCAAACCTTTGTCGAAAGTAAAAGTGCGCAGCCATTGCGCGCCACCCCAACTGAATGAAGGAATAAATTTAGGAGGAAAATCGCCCCCGAAAATATTCGCGCTCACGCCAACAACCGTGCCCGTGTTGAACATGGTGTTGATGCCTGCTTTGCTGTGGTCGCCCATGATTAAACCGCAAAACTGCAAACCTGTGTTCTTGCTTTTTTCATCACTGTAATTCCACAAATCAACATCGCCATAATTGTTTTTGAGGTTACTGTTGTTGGTGTCTGCGCCCAAGTTGCACCACTCACCGACAACACTATTGCCAATGAAACCGTCATGCCCTTTATTGCTGTATGCAAAAAATATGCTGTTGTTTACCTCGCCACCAACTTTACAATATGAACCGACAGTTGTAGCTCCATAAATTTTCGCGCCCATTTTTAAAGTGCCATGTTCGCCCAAAGCGAAAGCACCGCGAATCAAAGAGCCTTCCATCACTTCGGCATCTTTGCCAATGTAAATTACACCTGTGTTAGTGTTTAAAATACTGCCTTCAACGGTTGCTCCTGCTTCAATAAACAACTTTTGAGAACTGCCGATTAGTTTGTTTGAATTGCTGAGCGGTGCGCTTTTTCTGCCAAAAGTAAGCAGGTCAAAATCGGCAGTAATAGCATATTCGTTTTGCCTGAAAATATCCCATACATTTTTTATCAAAACAGCTTCGCCTTCAAATTGCAAAGACTTCATTTGTTTGGCTAAAAGTTCTATGTTTTCAGAAGTAAAATGATTGCCCGATGAACGAAATGCCAACACTTCTTCACCTTGCATCAATGCCTGTTCGGGTTGCAGGTTTTGCATCAATTCAGCATGAATAATTGTAGGCAGCAAAGCGGCATTCACAAACAAATTATCCGCCTGAAAATTTACGGGGAAAAGTTGTTGCAAATACGGTTGCGTCAGGCACGAAACAGGTTGCTTTAAATGTTGCTCCCACTTCTCTTTAATGGTAATGATACCGACACGCAATGCCGCAACAGGGCGCGTAAAAGTAAGCGGCAAAAGTTGCCTGTGCCGGCTAATTGTTTCAAACAGAATTACATTCATTTCATTTAAGATTTAAGATATGCGACAAATACAGGTTTGCTGATTTATTCACGACTTCAATAAATGTTTAAACTCCACCTTTTTCCTTTTTCAATTATCTATTCATCCAACATCTACAACGGAATATTATCATGTTTTTTTCTCGGCAGTTTCACTGCTTTGTTTTCCAACATTTTGAAAGCGTTAATCAGTTTTTTGCGCGTTAAAGACGGCTCAATCACTTCATCAATAAAACCTCTTGCAGCAGCTTTGTACGGATTGGCAAAAGCCTCTCTGTATTGGGCTTCTACTTCCGCAAGTTTAGCTGCCGAATCTTTAGCAGCAGCAATCTCTTTCTTGAAAATAATTTCGGCTGCGCCTTTCGCGCCCATCACGGCAATTTCGGCTTGGGGCCAAGCAAAATTCAAATCTGCGCCAATGTGTTTGCTGTTCATTACGTCATACGCGCCACCATAAGCTTTACGCACAATTACCGTAACTTTCGGCACGGTAGCTTCGGAAAATGCAAACAGCAATTTTGCACCGTTTGTAATGATGGCATTCCACTCTTGGTCAGTACCCGGCAGAAAACCCGGCACATCCACCAAAGTTAAAAGCGGAATATTAAACGCATCGCAAAAACGGACAAAACGCGCACCTTTTTTTGAAGCATTTATATCTAAAACTCCTGCCAAAACAGCAGGCTGATTGGCAACAATACCAACGCTTTTTCCGCCAATACGCGAAAAGCCTACAACAATATTTTCGGCATAATCTTTATGCACTTCATGGAATGAATTTGCATCGGCAATTTCTTCAATTACTTCACGAACATCATAAGGCTGCAAAGGATTGTCTGGAATTATTGAATCTAATTTTGCCCGTAATTCATTGCTGATTTCGTAAGGCAAATCAGACACGCCATCCTCACAATTTTGAGGAACATAACTGAGCAGTTTTTTTATTCCGTTAATACATTCCACTTCGTTTGCGTAAGCAAAATGCGTAACCCCGCTTTTGGTTGCGTGTGTGTGCGCACCGCCCAATTCTTCGCTCGTAACTTCTTCGTGCGTTACGGTTTTTACCACGTTGGGACCCGTAACAAACATATAGGAAGTGTTTTCCACCATCATAATAAAATCGGTGATGGCAGGCGAATAAACCGCACCGCCTGCACATGGACCCAAAATCGCAGAGATTTGCGGCACAACTCCGCTTGCAAGTGTGTTGCGGTAAAAAATATCGGCATATCCGCCAAGGCTCACAACGCCTTCCTGAATACGCGCGCCACCGCTGTCATTCAAGCCGATAACGGGTGCGCCATTCTTCATTGCCAAATCCATGATTTTGCAAATTTTTTCCGCATGAGTTTCGCTTAATGCGCCACCGAAAACTGTAAAGTCCTGCGAAAAAACATACGCCAATCTGCCGTTGATTCTACCGTATCCGGTTACCACACCATCGCCCGGAAAGATTTGTTTTTCCAAACCAAACTCACGCGAGCGATGCTCTACCAACATTCCTATTTCTTCAAAAGTTCCGGCATCTATCAATAAATCTATGCGCTCGCGGGCGGTGAGTTTGCCCTTTTTATGTTGTGCATCTATTTTATCCTGCCCACCGCCAAGCAAAGCCTGCGCACGTTTTTGGTCTAATACAGTTGATTTTTCCATGTCTGTTTTATGCTGACAAACCTAAGAAGCTGTTTGGATTTATCGCACTAATTTTTTCATGGCTCTTTTCGGCTGCATATTATTTCATCAAATAATTTTAAACGGCTTTTTAAGAAAACGTAAACAGGCTCAACTACTTAATCAAACCTATGATTCTGGCAATGCTCCAGATGTTCATAAACAGCGGGCGGTATTGATTGCGCTTTGCCTGCTGCTCTTCGCGATTCCAAAAATGCAGATTGCTTGCAGGATATAAATAGCCGAAATGATAAGCCGTGTGATCCCATCTTTTTCGTGCAATTAAATCAAGCGGATAGCGGTAGTGATTTTCTCTTTTGTTTACAATGTGTTGCGCGTGTGTGCGGATGTTTTTTGCATAAGCCAAATAAAAATCTCCGTTGAACTTTTTGTGTTGCAATTTCGATTCGCGTTTAGCAATTAAGTAGCGCAACATATTAGCACGATGGAAAGCGCGAATAGCTGTAACTTCCAATCCGTCTATCAATTCGGCTTCTAAAGGCGAAGAGTTTTTTGTTGCAAAACGCATGACATAAACATTGCGTAGCGATTTATTTGCAAAGCTGTCAATGCGCGGCAAATGCAGTTGCAAAATCTCATTCAACACTTCCTGCGAAGCCTTGTTGCGGATGGATTTGTAGGAAGTTTTCGGGTGCGGATGATATTCATTTGCAAAGGCTTTAATTCCTATTTCATCGGTGATGGTCATGGCGGTCATCCACTGCATGATGGCACTGTCTTTCAAATACTGTTGTTGCAATTGCAGTTGCTCGTCAAACAGTTTTTTCATGTCGGGCGCAAGTATTTCGTGTGCATACATTTCAGCGAATCTGTCTTGCGGTTTTCCGTTTGTCGTGTGCTGCCAGCTCCATCGCGCAATGCTCCAGTCAATCAGCCAGTAGCCCCACTCCCAACCGGAACTGAAAGTAATGTGCCCGGGAATTTTATACGCTGCGCAAGTGTCAATATCTGCCAATCGCGCTGATAGATAAGGCAGCAAAGTCATGGGCACGGAGTTATCAAACGTAATCCAGTAGGCGCTTTCGGGGTAATACCATGTTTCGCGGATTTTATGTTCGTCCAACAAAAACTTTAGCATGTGTCGCTGATTTTCATTTTCATAAACAGGAGCGTGAGGCTCGGTCATGTCATAAAACATCACGGTGTGCGAAAGCACGCCTCGTTCTCTGTCAAGCGCAATAGAAACGCTGTCCCAAACAAATTGTTTTTTGCCTTTTGCAGCTTCTTTTTCGTGACGCACAACGTGTTGCCTGCCCATCAGTTTTATCTTGCTGTTATCGCGAATCCATTTGATAACAAACTGGCGCAGTTCTTCTTTCTTTTTCATGTTGCCGCTGATGAACTCTGCGGTAGAAAATTCCATATTGATAACATCCCAATTAGCTTTATTCAGCCATGCAAGATTCTTTGCGATTTGCTTTTCCTTGTTAGATGAAGACTCATACAACTGAAAAGTTTTTTGCTGAATCATGTGCAGCGACAAATCAACTGCGGCAAGCAATCCGCGCTGATGCACATAGTCTGTAATGTTTTTTGCGTGGTCAATCCAAACACTTCTGTCTATACTGTTCAGCAGACAAAACTCAAAATAATTCTGCCCGTTTCGCGCCAGCCAATTGATGTATTCTTTTATGTCTTCCAAAGCATTGGGCAATGTGCCGTCATGCAATTGCTCGGTGAGTTCAAGCGGGTGTTGTGTATGCAGATGAAAACCTTTTTTATCGAAAAGAGCCTTGCCCTGCCACATAAAATTTTCTTTCAAAGTCCATGATTTCAAATCGGGAATTATCATTTCGCGGGGGTGATAAAATTTGAAGCCTAACTTCTCTTGCAATAAACCATACAAGCCGAAACTTACACCCTGCAATGAATTGGCGGAAAGCGACAGCAGGTATTTATCATTCCATTTCTCTTGCTTCCATTCGTAATCGTGGTTTGGAAAATGGCGATATGGATAGTTTGCTGCTTTTGAAAATTCGGTTGGTGCAGAAGCAGATTCAATATTTATTTCAGGAAGAAAAATCTGAACATTTGCAGCTTTATTATTCAACTGAACATCGCATGAACAGGCTTTTGAAAGTAAATTTTGAACATCATTTATGGTGATGGAAGTTACTGATGTATCTAACAAAGATTGTGGTGCATTGATGGAGATAGTAAGTTGAGAAAAAGAAGAAACGAAAAAAAGGAAAAAGGAAATTGCGAGTATGGCGTGCTTCACGAAAAACGATTTATTTCAGCCACTAATAAAGCAACAATTAGGCAACTATCATTAAATCAAAATGAAGAAGTTGTTTAAACTTTCGAATCACCCTTACGAATGAAAAACTTAACCACATAGTTACATAGAAATGAGAGGTATTGACTATGCGGTTTTGCTTGCAAAACTATGTTAGCTTAAAGAGTGAAAAGCAAAACATAGAGCTATTCAGACCTGATTCATCTATGTTACTATGTGGTTAAAAGAATAAAATGAAAAGGTTAAACATCTTCTGATGATAATTCTCTGACTTTGATATTTTGCATCACTTTATTTGACCAAATGCTTTAACAATGGCATCAATTTTTACCAAAATTGTTAACGGAGAAATTCCTGCATACAAGATTGCAGAAGACGAAAACTATTTAGCCTTTTTGGATATTTTTCCTTTGGCAAAAGGACACACATTAGTAGTTCCGAAAGTTGAAGTGGATAGATACTTTGATTTAGACGACAACACAATTTCAGGTATGTCGTTGTTTGCAAAAAAAGTGGCAATAGCCATTGAAAAAGCTATTCCATGCAACAGAGTTGGCGTAGCGATTATTGGCTTGGAAGTGCCTCATGCGCATATACATCTGATTCCGTTGAACAAGGTTTCCGACATTGATTTTTCTCAACCGAAATTAAAATTATCGCAAGAAGAATTGGCTGAAATTGCAGAAAGCATTAAAGCGCAGTTCTAATACCAATTGAACAGACCTCTTCGGAAATTCATCCAATTATCTTCCTCCACAGGCGCGTATGTGTTAAGTTAAAAATGTGTGGAGAGAAGTCTTTCCATTCATTCCTTCACCACCTTACTCACCCCTATCATCCTCCCATCACCCAACACCTCCGCATGATACAAACCCGCAGGCAATCCACTTACATCCACCTTGTGCAAACCCGAATACCTCGGCAGCACACTCTCATACACCACCTGCCCGATGGCATTAGTAAGTTTGAGGCTTACTGTGTTATACCGCTCCCATATTATATTGCCGTAATCTACTGTTACAAAATCTGTTGCAGGGTTGGGAAACACACCCACCCCTAACCCCTCCCGAGAGGGGAATGAAACAGCCGAAGGCGGCAGGGTATCGCATGGGCTACCCGCCAATGTCCCCAAGCGGTAATTAGGATAATAAGGCACACCGCCCGCAAAAGATTTCAGCCTTACGGAATGTTGAAGAACATTACAGGCTGCGCCCTTTTCATCAGGCTTGTCTATTACATGATAGTAGCGTGTGCTGTTACCTGTGCTTAAATATATTTTACCATCGGGAGCAAGTTGGTGATTAGAAAAATAGGTAGCAAAAATAGGATGCTTATCATAAAACCCGTCATACCATGCTACTGTGTCCTTTGATGCTGCTATATCTGTTTCCCAAGTGTCATACTGATACATTCTGTTTACTGCATTAATGTAAATAAAACGGCTGCTAGGGGAAAAACTTGCTCTAACTCCAAATAACATTTCATCAAACAATTCAGATATAGGAATCTCCACAGGATTACTTAACTCACCGCTGCATCGGTCAAAATCATAGATTCTCAAGCCATAATATACCGTTGCAATTGCGAACTTGCTCCCATCGGGACTGAATACCCCCCCCCCCCTTCACCA
>CAZSEG010000088.1:12632-13632 GCA_964605875.1 uncultured Chitinophagaceae bacterium | reverse complement strand
TTGCGCATTTCCCGAACGCCATTTGTCAATCTTCGGAAATCCGAAGCAGATATGGAGTTACGTCGCAGATTCGAGCCCGCCCGGCACGCCAAAGCTCATCTGCACACCCGAAGGCTGAGGCGTGGCAACGGTTGTAGTTGTTTCTTTTACCACCGAGTTGCCTCCGTTTACAATCACCACGGTTGGTTTATTAGTTTCAATATAGCCGGGATAAACGGTTTGTGATTTCCATCGGATGTGGTACTCGCCTTTTTTATCGGCATACACAAGATGCGTGGCATCCACAGGGCTGCCGTGCGCATCGGTCAGTTGAAACAATTTTTTTTCGAGTGGCGGAATGGACGGGTCTTCAAAAATAATTTTGAGTTTGTAATATGGCTGTGTAAGATTTACCAAGCGCACATTTGCTTTTGGCTCTTCGTTCTTTTGCTCACCGTTCAGGTAAACCGTAAACTTCTGTTGGTCTTCATTAAAGATGGTGCAGTGAGAATAAAACTGTGCGTGTAAATTTTGAGCCATAGCAAAAGCCACAGCAACTAAGAGCAAAAAATTTTTCATCACACGAAAATATGATTTTGATTATGCTGCCGCAGAAAAAAGTACCACAGATGCACAGATTAGGATGATGATATTCTATCTGTGCATCTGTGGCACTTTTTTAAATATCGTAGTTCAATACCAACGTTGCGCTTTTGGGGTGGCTCTGGCAGGTAAGCACATAGCCTTTTGCAATTTCGCCATCGGTGAGGCTTTCGCGGTCGTCCATGGTTACATTGCCTTCAACTAATTTGGCGCGGCAGGTGCAGCAGGCAGCCACCATGCAGGAATATGGCGGGTCGTAGCCGGCATCTAAGGCAGCGTTCAGCACGGTTTCTTTTTCGTGCATTTCAAACTCCACTTCGTTGCCGTCATAAATCAGCTTCACTTTTGCCTTGCCTGTAAAAGGCACAGCCGTAGCCGCAGCCACACCTACATCGGCTGAGGTTCTGTCTTCTTCGGC
>CAZSEG010000088.1:10732-12622 GCA_964605875.1 uncultured Chitinophagaceae bacterium | reverse complement strand
CTTTTTAACCGCATTTCCTTGTTCTTCGGCAATTTTTGCAGTAAAATATTCTATGTGAATTTTTTCTTTTGGAACATTCAAAGAGTTCAATGCGCTTTCGGCTTCTTTCATCATTGGCGTAGGTCCGCAGATGAAAAACTCTGCATTGGCAAAGTTTTGGTTGGTGTTTTCGCGCAGCAATTTCAATGCTAAATCTTTTATCAAATAACCGCTGTATGGAGTAAAAGCAGAAGGCACATCTAAGATGTGCACCACCTTTAACCTTGAAGAATTTTGCGTGGCAAGTTCGATCATACGGTTTTTGAAAATAATGCTTTGCTCATCGCGGTTGCCGTAGAACAAAGTGATGTTGCTGTTTGGTTCTTTAACCAACACACTTTTTAAAATGCTGAACAAAGGCGTGATGCCCGAGCCACCGCCAAAAAGGATGTACTGCTTGTTGTTGCTTTCGCTCAATGGCGAATGAAAGTTGCCCATCGGTTCCATCACTTCCACTTCATCGCCTGCTTTTAAATTTCGGTTGATAAAAGTAGAGCCTTTGCCGCCCGTAACTTCTTTCACCGCAATGGTCATTGGCTCGTTTGCATAAGGCGAACTGCAAAAGCTGTAGCTGCGGTTTACCTGCTCGCCATTCACCTGCAATTTCAGCGTAAGGTATTGCCCGGGAATGTAGTTGTAATTGTTTTTCAGTTCGGCAGGCACATCAAACACAACGCTCACGCTGTCGTTGGTTTCGCGGTTTACGGCTGCTACTTTCAGTTTATGGAATTTGCTCATCGGCTTTGATTTTAAAAAAGTTGCGAGTTACGGGTTGCGAGTAACGAGATACCTTCTCGCAACTTGTAACTCGTAACTCGCTACTCGTTTCAACAGTAGTGTTCAAATACTTTTTGAAGATGGTCGGCAATGGTTTGTGCATTGTTGCCTTCAATCTGGTGGCGCTCGATAAAATGAACTAATTTACCGTCTTTAAACAAAGCCATAGAAGGCGATGACGGAGGATAAGGCAGCGTGTATTCGCGCGCTTTGGCAACAGCTTGTGTGTCCACGCCTGCAAAAGCTGTTACAAGATTATCGGGTTTTTTTGCGCTGTTCTGCACCGCCATTTTCACTGCCGGTCTTGCAGCCCCTGCCGCGCAACCGCACACAGAGTTGAATACTAAAAATGTTGTGCCTTCGCCTTGTGTAAGCGCGATGTCCACATCGGCTTCCGTTTCCAATTGCTTGAAGCCGACTTCGGTTAAATCCGATTTCATTGGCGCTACTAATTCTGCTGGATACATTTTGATTGATTATTTATGATTGATAATTGATTACTTTTTTCGCAAGCGATGATTACGTGAAACGATGATTACACGGATTTATTGATTACGCAGATTGTTCTCTAATTTCTATTTTCTCATATCTCATATCTCATTCACAAAAATCCCAACTCTAATTTCGCTTCTTCACTCATCATTTCCTGATTCCATGCAGGGTCGAAAACCAATTCTAAGGTAACATCTTTTACACCGCTCACTGATTTCACTTTATCTTCCACTTCACCGGGCAAAGTGCCTGCTACGGGGCAGTTGGGCGAAGTTAGCGTCATTACCAATTCCACTTCAAAAGTCGGGAACACATTCACTTCATAGATAAGCCCCAAATCATAAATGTTCACCGGAATCTCCGGGTCATAAATGGTTTTAAGCACATCAACAATGGCTTCCTTAACTTGTTCCTGACTGATAGTTTCTGTCATTTGCGCCTGCGAAGATATACCTAACAATGAAGAAGGGAAATATTGTTGATGACGGAATTTTAACTTTTAGATTTTAGGACACTAAAAATCTGCTGAAAGGAAAAAATGTTTTTATGCCCCAAAGCCCTTTGTTTGCTTAGGTTTTTCGG
>CAZSEG010000088.1:2129-10722 GCA_964605875.1 uncultured Chitinophagaceae bacterium | reverse complement strand
TTCGGGCTTAATGTTTATCGATACTGCATAAACAACAGGCTTTAAACAGCCTGCATTTGTCATAGAATTGTCATATTATTTTGCTAAATATACACCCGCGCTTAACATTCATTAGCTTTGTATCGCTACTTTTTTACTTTTGACGGCTTTTTGTAAAACGCATCATTAAGAAAAGATGAAGAAATTATACTCGTTATTAGGGGTTTTGGCTATTGCCTTCGGTGCTTTCGCTCAATCAGGTGAGATATTCGGAAAGGTATTGGATGAAACAGGCGAAGGCGCAATTGGCGCGGTGGTTGCCGTAGTAGATGCAAACGGTAAAATTACCGGACAAGGTGTGCAAACCGACTTTGACGGAAACTATTCCATCAAACCGCTGACTCCGGGAAAATACAATTTGAAGTTTTCATTGATGAGCTACAACACCGTTATCAAAAACGGCATTGAAGTTGGTGCTGATAAACAGGTGCTTATCAACGTTAAACTTGCTCCTTCGGCTACGCAGATGGATGAAGTTGTGGTTGAGGCTTACAGAAAACCGCTGATTGATGCTTCCAAAACAACGGGCGGAACAACCATCACAAAAGATGACATCGGAAAATTGGCCACCAGAAACGTTACCGACTTGGTGGCAACTGCTTCGGGAGCGTTTCAATCGGATGCAGGAAAAGGAATCAATATAGGCGGTGCGCGCGAAGATGCTACCGAGTATTACATTGATGGTGTAAAAGTAATCGGCAGCCCTACGGTTCCTCAAAACTCCATTGCGGAGGTAAGTGTATTGGCGGGCGGTATTCCTGCACGTTACGGTGATGTAACCGGAGGTGTGGTAAACATCACTACAAGCGGTCCCGCAGATAAAATTTCGGGTGGCGTAGAGGTGCTTACTTCGCAGTTCTTGGATGGTTTCGGCTACAACCTTGTGAACGGTAATTTAAGCGGACCAATTGTGAAATCTAAAAAAGGCGATAAAAAACCTATTCTCGGTTTCTTTGCTGCGTTTGAGTATCTGAATCAGAAAGACCGCTCGCCATCGGCAGTGGGCACATGGAAAGTGCGCGAAGAAAAATTGGATTCACTGCGCCAGTTTCCTTTGATTAAAAATGAAGTGGGCGGAGGCTTCAACCTTGCTGCCGAAAATCTTACCATGAAAGATATGTATAAGATTAAGGCAAAACCCAATAATGATGAAACCAATTTCAGAGGTGTTGCCAGAATTGACATTCAGCCTTACAAAAACATCAATATCGGTATCGGGGGAACTTACAACTACCGCCAGTATCACGATTGGGTGGACAGATATACTTTATTGAACTACGAAAACAACCCGCGTTTTACTGACAATAACTGGAGGGTTTACGGGCGTTTCAACCAAAGATTTTTGTTTGGCGCACCAAAAGACGGGGAGAAAAAGAAGGCAAGTGCCGTTCAGTACATCGGCTACACTTTGCAGTTTGACTATGAAAAAAATTCCAGAAGATTTGAAGACGAATCGCACGGAACAAATCCTTTTAACTACGGTTACATCGGTAAATTTGATTTGCAAAAATCTCCTGTTTTCCGCCCATCGGCTGATACTTTCCAGGTGGTGGATGGCGATGTGGTGCGCACCTTCAACAACATGATTATCCAACAGGATATTCAGGATACGGCTGTTGCATTTACGCCCGGCACATTGAATCCTTACGGCACAAGATACACGCAGCAGTTTTTTGAATTGGGCGGCTTGGCAACCGATTTGAACGGTATTCAGTCGAACAAAGCACTTGTGAACGGGCAGCGTTCAGATTTGGCATACAATCTTTGGTATAACACAGGTCGCCAATACAATGGCTATGGTTATGGTAATCATGATGAGCAATATCGCGGTCGCGCAGAGGTAACAATGGATTTGGCAAAACCCGGTTCGGCAGGTTTAAACCGTCATAGCCTGGAGTTTGGTGTAGAAATGGAACAAAGGGTTGAGAGAAGCTACCAGTTTTCGCCTTTGGAAGTTTGGTTTCTTTCGCGCCAGTTGATGAACAGGCATTTACAAGGTTTGGACTTTGCCAATCCGCTTTTTGTGTTGGACGGAATGCCCGGTCAGCAATTTACTTTCCAGCAGTTGAAAGATTTAGGTTTGAACCCTTATGATTTGGATACAGTGTTATTCAAACGTGCGGTGAACGACAGTTTGCAGTCTAATTTTGATAAAAATGTTCGTGCCAAATTGGGCGTAGCTATTGATTCGTTTATCAATATTGACGCGCTTGACCCGAGTTTCTTTAACGTTGGAATGTTTAACGCAGAAGAAATTTTGAACAACAACAGTTCTTACGCTTTCTATCGCGGTTTCGATTATCAGGGCAATCTTCAAAAAACACGCCCGCAGTTCTTCGACTTTTTCACGAAAACTGATGCCAACGGAGTGCCGGTTCGTCAGATTGATGCTTTCCGTCCGTTTTATGCCGCAGGTTACATTTCCGATAAGTTCAACTTCAGAGAACTGACCTTCAACGTGGGTGTGCGTGTGGACAGGTACGATGCCAACCAATATGTAATGCGCGACCCGTATTCATTATACGAAGTGAAAACAATTGCACAAACAGGTGCTCAGTTTGCGCATCCCACAAATTTAGAAGCCGACAAAACTTTTGTTTACCTCAAAAATTCTGATGACCCTTTGGCAGGTGTTGCAGGATACCGTCAAGGGAACAGATGGTATGATGCTTTTGGTAATGAACTGGCAACGGGCGCGAATGTGGCAAATGCCTCTTCTACCGGAACTATAACTCCATACCTTACCGAGTTAGATAATATCAAGGACATTAACGAAATCAGAGGTTTGATTCAAGATCCTAAACGCTTCAATCCCGAAGGAACTTTCACAAGATACACGCCAAAATGGGTAGTGATGCCGCGTTTGCAGTTTTCGTTCAATATTGCTCAAAACGCTTTGTTCTTTGCGCACTACGATGTGTTGAGCCAACGTCCTCCGGGCAGTCGCTCGTTGATGAACCCGACAGACTATTTGTATTTCAATCAAAACATCAGCACGCCTATCAACAACCCGAATCTGCGCCCCGAAAGAACGATAGATTTTGAGTTGGGTTTCAAACAGAAACTGGCTGATTTTGCTGCCGTTACCATCTCTGCTTACTACCGCGAGTTCCGCGATCAGGTGCAGATTAAATATTTCACTTACGCTTTCCCTAAAAACTATATCACTTACGACAATATAGATTTCGGAACGGTGAAAGGCTTCAAATTGGATTTGGAAATGCGCAGAATCAAAAACTTCAAAGCAACTGCAAACTATACCATGCAGTTTGCGGAAGGAACAGGCTCAAGCGACCAGGCGCAATTGAGTTTGGCGCAGGGCGGTTATGATAATCTGCGCACCATCAGCCCGTTGAACTATGATGCGCGCCACATGATAAATTTGATTTTGGATTACAGTTTTGCTTCGGGCAGAGAATATGACGGTCCGGTAAGTAAATCGGGTTCTCAAATCTTGGCAAACTCCGGTTTCAACTTCAACATCCGCGCCCGCTCGGGAACACCATACACTTCGCAGTCGAATGTTACGCCCGATGCGTTGAATGCTTCGCAAAAGAAATTGTCGCAAGGTTCAATCAACGGTTCGCGCCTGCCTTGGAACTTCCGTGTGGATTTCAGAATATTCAAAGGATTTGATGTAGTTACCAATAAGAGCAAAGACAAAGAATTTCAGCGCACTTTGAACTTCCAGGTTTACCTGCAAATTCAAAACCTGCTGAACTCGCTGAATCCGGTGAATGTTTACCGCTACACAGGCAACCCCGATGATGACGGTTATTTGAGTTCAACATTGAGCGATTCTCCGAAGGCTGCTGCTTACAATCCGCAGTCTTATGTGGATTTATACCGCGCTTTTGTGAACGACCCGAACAATTACAGTTTGCCGCGCAGAATATTTCTTGGATTTCAATTTAACTTCTAACAGATATTTTAATGAACTTAATAAAAGCTGAAATATGAAGAACATAACAAAATTATTAACGCTCGTGTTGCTGCTGCCTTTGGCAGCCAATGCGTATATTGATGTTACCGTTGGTAAGAAAAAAGCGCAGCCAAAACCGCAGGTTGCTTACAAAACTGAGGCGGGCGATTGCGCTCCTCCGGTTTCGCAAACCGATATGGACATCAACAATGTTCGTACACGCTTGCTGAATGGCGGTGATATGTGGTGGGATTTATCCGTTGCGCGTTATGAAGTGCCGAAGGCAAATCCTCCGGGTTCATCGCCTGCTTTGAATATGCTTTTTGCCGGCTCAATTTGGGTTTCGGGTGTGGATGCAGGGGGTAATCTGAAAGTTGCTGCCATGCGTTTCCGTCAGGTTGGTTACGACTATTGGGCGGGTCCGTTAGATAACAAAGGCGAGGTGAATCGCGCAACTTGTGTGAAATGGGACAGGCATTTTAATGTTTACGGCACAGAAATAGAACAACTTCAAAAAGATTTTGAAGCAGCGGGCGGAACGCTTCCGGCAGGTTCAATTGCGCAAAACGTGTTGAGGTGGCCCGGAAAAGGCAATCCTGTTTTGGCTGCTGAGGGATTTGAAGTTTCCAGCGTTTTAGCACCTTTCCGCGATGCGGACGGAGACGGAATTTACGACCCTACCAAAGGTGATTTCCCTACAATCTATGCAAGCGCGTATCCCGCGCCCGACACATTAGGCGCGTATGGCGACCAGATGATTTTTTGGGTGATGAACGATGCGGGAAATATCCACACGGAATCAAGCGGGCAGGGGATTGGTATTCAAGTGAATACGCTGGCTTTTGCCTTCAAAACAACCGATGAAATCAATAACATGACTTTCTATCGTTACAATATCACCAACAAATCTTCGCTTGGCTTGAATCAAACGTATATTTCTCAATGGAGCGACCCCGATTTGGGTAATGCTGCGGATGACTTTGTAGGTTGTGATGTAGGAAGAAGGTTAGCTTTTGTGTATAATGGAAGGAACTTTGATGCGGCAGCAAACGGAGTGGGAGGTTATGGATCACAGTTGCCGATGGGCGGTATAGTTTTCTTTGAAGGTCCGAAAGATGCAGACGGTAATGAGTTGGGCTTAACCAGTTTTGTTTACTTCAATAATATCGGTTCAGGTCCACAGCGCGACCCGGGTTCGGCAGTGGAATACAGAAACTACATGACTGCCAAATGGTTAGACGGAACTCCGTTCACCGAAGGCGGAAACGGTTACGGAGGAACAGTTCCTACCAACTATTGTTATCCCGGCAATCCGAATGATGGGTCTCAGTGGAGCGAATGTTCTGTTGGTAACACACCGGGCGACAGACGTATGGTTCAAACTTCCGGTCCATTTTTGTTGCAACCGGGTTTAACGCAGGATGTAACCGTTGGTGTGGTGTTTGTGCGCCCTCCGGGTGTGGGTGTGGGAACTTGCCCCGATTTGAGCTACATCCGCCCTGCTGCCGATAAAGCGCAAGGTTTGTTCAACCAAAAATTCCGTTTAACGAACGGACCTGATGCGCCAACTTTGGATATTCGTGAGTTAGACCGCGAAATTATCATCAATCTGCGCAACCTGCCGGGCAGCAATAACTATGGCGAAGCGTATAAAGAGGTGATTCCGGCAGCAAGCGTGTTGTTCCCGGGCGATACAAGCGATAAAGTGAAATATGTTTTTCAAGGCTACAAATTGTACCAGGTGAAAGACAGCCGCGTTTCGGCAACCGATGTGGACGATCCCGATAAAGCCTTGTTGATTGCGCAGGTGGATATTAAAGACGGTATCGGCAGAATCATTGAGTTCAAGTTAGACCAGTCATTGAATTTGTATGTGCCGGTTGAGCGCGTTGCTTTGGGTGATGGTACCGATAAAGGTATTCAAAATTCGTTCAGACTTACTACCGATAAATTTGCTACATCGGTAGATTTAAGCAGATTGGTGAACCACAAAACATATTTCTTTACGGCAATTGCTTATGCCTATAATAATTTCGCTCCGTTCAATATAAACAGACCGGATTCTACTCAACCCGAACCATACAAAGCGGGAAGGAAAAACTTTAAAGTTTATTCGGCAATTCCGCATAAACCCGAAGTGCGCAACGAAGGTACGGTGCTGAACGCCCAGTTTGGCGATGGGGTAGAGGTGAAAAGAATTGAAGGAGGCGGCAACGGTGGTAATGCTGTTGAATTAACGGAAGCAACTATTGAAAAAATCATGAAGTCCGCTCCTTTGCATTATACCGACACATTGGTGTATCAAAAAGGTAAAGACCCTATAAAATTCAAAGTTGTTGACCCGATGAAAATTCAGGAGGCGGATTGGGAAGTTCGCTTTAAGCTGATAGCCGATTCTACGACTGCCCGCAATTCAATTAAAGATACCAATGGCGTAGTGGTGAAAATAGACTCTGCTTTGGCAGTGGATACTACCATTACTTGGGTATTGCATAAGCTGAACAGCGATGGCACGGTGGCGGATGTTATCAACAGCGAGATTATTCCTTATTTCAAGCGCAAACTGATTGATTTCAAAACGGGCACTCCTGTTGTAACGATTGACGAGCGCACTTCGCGCCCTTACGAGCAATACATCGCTTCGCAAAACGGAACTGAGCAAAACGATTACGGATTTTCGCTCACTTTCGGCTATCCGGTGGCTATCTACAACAACAGGGCAAACGGAAAACGAATTTTTGATTACCTCACAAGCAGTTTGGAAAATGCCGACCCTACTAATCCTTGGCTGTCTTTCTTAAAAGATGAAGGCGATAAAGATGTGGCAAACTGGATTCGTTCCGGTTCATTGCTGGGCGACTTGTCGGGCGCGTGGAATCCAAACAGATACCGCACGGGAATAGTGGATACAGCATTTGCAGATCCCGATGCGCATTTCGATAAAATGGTTTCGGGAAGTTGGGCGCCTTACGCATTAACTTCTAACTTTTCGATGGAGAATAATGCAACCTGCCGCAACTATCAGATTGGAAACGACAGAGGACCTATTTACATCAATAATCCGGGCTTTAAGTGGAGGAACTATACCAATACTTTCACTTACAGTGGTCAGCAAGGTACGTGCAATCAGGCAAATTTGCTAAATCCTATGCCTCAGAATAATCTGGAGGAATTGGTGAGTGTGGACATTGTTATCACACCCGACACCAGCAAATGGTCAAAATGTGTTGTATTTGAAACAGGGGAGGAGTCAGGCACAAATCAGGGAGCGGATATTGCTCCAAACGGCAAAGCACCGCGCAAAGGTCAAATCCGCAGGGCGTTTTCTAAAAACAAAGACGGCTCGATTGCTTTTGATTTCAATCAGGACTTCGACTATGTTGAAGACACAGGTCGCGGTTGGTTTCCGGGTTATGCCATCAATGTTGAAACAGGAGAACGTTTAAACATTGCTTTTGGCGAGGCTTCGGAATATGCCGACCAGAATGGTAATGATATGTTTTGGAATCCAACGGCTACGGTTTATTCAACAATAGAATTGCCCGGTCGTGTGCCACCGCGCGAGCCGTTTTTTGGCGGCAAACACTTCATTTATGTAATGAATACAAGATATGATGAAGGAAAAGACGCGCAAGAAATATTGTTGTCGAATTACAATGTGCCCGGACCAACCAATGTTATCAATAACCGGGTTCAGGAATTGCACCGCAATTTGATTTACACCGCAATTCCTCATTTGAACAAAGGTTTTGAGTTCAATGAATTGGGCGGCAACAAAATTGTTCCTCCATCGGAAGTGAAAGTGAAAATCCGTGTGGAAAGACCATTCTCGGAGTTTGCTACCATAGGAACTTTCACAGACCCTCAAAACACCACAAACGGCTTGCCTCGCTACCAGTTCAGCACAAAAGGACTTGCAGCGGTTGATAATCAAAAAGAGGTTGCCAAAAATGCTTTGGATTTGATTCGCGTTGTTCCAAATCCATACTTGGCTTATTCGGCTTACGAAACATCTCAGTTTGATACAAGAGTTAAAATCATCAACCTGCCGAATAAATGCGAGATAAACATTTTCGCTTTGGACGGCACGTTTATCAGAAGATATTCAAGGGCGATAGATGTTGATCCTGCAACCAACAGCAAAGTGGATATTTCGGACGGAGCAGCAATAACCGATGGCGTTATCAACTTAGACAGCTCTATTGACTGGGATTTGAAAAATGACAGAGGTATTGCCGTTAGCAGTGGTGTTTATATTATTCACATAAAATCTGCCGGTTTGGGCGAGCGCACACAGAAAGTGTTCTTGGGTATGCGTCCACCGGATATTTCAAACTTCTAAAGGGAATAGATATTAGATAACAGACATTAGATATTAGAAATCAGAGAACAGAAATTAGCAGGCAGTGAGCAGTAAACAGTGGACAGTAGGCAGTAAGTAATCTGCGTAATCATCGCTTGCGAGAAAACAGAAAAAGAAATGAAGAAACTTTTATTTATAGCGGCAGCCATCGGAACATTACAGGTTTTTGCGGGCAACCCCGACAGGCGTGGCGAAGCCGGAGCAGCGGAATTAGTGATGAACGGTTGGGCGCGTTCAACAGGAATGTGGGGCATGAACTCTGCGCGTGT
>CAZSEG010000088.1:0-2119 GCA_964605875.1 uncultured Chitinophagaceae bacterium | reverse complement strand
CGCGTGTGCGCGGCATCGAATCGGAGCGGATAAACCCTGCGGGATTGGGCTATGTGCGCAAAACGGATGTGCAGGTTGCTTACTCTTTGTGGATGCAAGGTTCGGGCTTGGGTGTAATTCATGCGGGTTTTGCCCAGCAGGTTAAATCGAATGTGATTGCGCTGAGCGTTCAGTCGTTGAGTTTCGGGCAAATTATCAGAACTACTTACGAAAATCCGCAGGGCGGCATCGGCACTTACAGCCCGCGCTTTCTGAATATCGGTATTTCTTATGCAAAAGTTTTTCCTCTTGGTATCAAAGGCGGTATTACGGTTCGTTTGATAAATGAGGGTATTGATAACATCAACGCATTTGGCTTTTCGGTGGATGCAGGTTTGTTGTACACCACAGGTAAAAAGAAAAACATCCACTTTGGCGTTGCGTTGAGAAACGTTGGAACGCCAATGACTTTCCGTGGCGATGGTTTTTCATTTACGGGTGCTGCCGAAAGCGGTCAGTACCAGTTGGCTTTCGACCGCAAAACACAGAAGTTTGATTTGCCCGTGCAGTTGAATATTGGCGCTGCTTACGACCTTTTGTTGGGCAACGAATTTGATTTGGAACCCGGCACAAGAACCCAAAACTACCGCATAACTTTTGCCGCAAACTTTACTTCAAACGCTTATGGCAACGACCATTTTGGCGGAGGTGTCGAGTTTTCTTACCGCGATATTTTCATGCTGAGGGGTGGCTATCGTGGCGAAGTGGGCATTACGAAAAAAGATACACGCCAAACGAACTACACCGGTTTTGCAGGCGGAATGACGGTTGAAGCTCCGTTTAAAAAAGACGGAACAGGACCGCGTCTCGGCATTGATTATTCGTTCCGCTCAACAAGTGTTTATCAGGGAACGCACAGCTTGGGATTGCACTTTAATTTAGGAGGAAAAGATAAAGCTCCGGCTGAAAGCGTTGTTGCAAAAGCGACATTGGTAGAAGACAAGCAGCCGCTTAAAAAAGTAAGTTCCAAAAAATCGAAAGCAGAATTGCAGGCGGAAGCTGATGCAAAAATTGATTCGATAAACAGTGTGGCAGAGGCTTTGCGCATAGAATTGGAAGCCGCCAAAAACAAAAAGCCTGATACAATTGTGCAGGTTAAACAAGTAGAAATTGTAAAAGTTGATACCTTGTTCTTTGGCGCAAAATCGCATATTGAAGAAGTGGACGGCAAAAAAATTGAAGTGTTTGATGATTACGACAATCTGGAATTTGAAACCAACTCGGCAGTTCTGCGCCCAAGTTCTTATCAGTATCTGGATTACTTGATAGCAAAAGTCCGCAAGAATGAAGACGCGCTGTTGCGTTTGAAAGGACATACCGATGATGTGGGTTCGCGCGAAAAGAACATCAAACTTTCGCAAGACAGGGTGCTTGCCGTGAAGCAGTATTTAGTAAGCAAAGGAGTGGACGATTACAGAATATTAACGGAGGCTTTGGGTCCCGACAAACCTTTAGTGCCAAATAACTCTGCCGCCAACCGCCAGAAAAACCGCAGGGTAGAGATTTTCCTCGAATACTAAAAGAAGTTTATATTCGCATTCAGTGAAGACGCTTCTGCATCGCAGAAGCGTCTTTTATTTTCTTAAAGAACCAATTTTAATTTAGTTATTATGTCAGTTTTCTATATGACCAAAGAAGGCTATGAAGCCTTAGAAGCAGAAGTGAAGCATTTGCGCAATGTGCGCAGAAAAGAAGTGGCGAAAGCAATTGCCGAAGCGCGCGAAAAAGGCGACCTGAGCGAGAATGCCGAGTACCATGCCGCAAAAGAGGAGCAGGGTTATTTGGAAGCTAAAATTTCGGAAACGGAAACCAAGCTGGCAAACGCGCGTATCATGGACGAAAGTAAAATTGATACCTCCAAAGTGGGCATACTTTCCAAAGTGGAAGTGCTGAATAAAAAGCTGAATAAAAAAATGACTTTCACCATCGTAAGCGAGGCGGAAGCGAATTTGAAGGAGAGTAAAATATCTTCATCATCGCCCATTGGCAGGGCATTGATGGGCAAAAAAGCAGGGG
This sequence comes from uncultured Chitinophagaceae bacterium, assembly GCA_964605875.1. GTDB lineage: Bacteria > Bacteroidota > Bacteroidia > Chitinophagales > LD1 > UBA7692. The sequence continues at coordinate 64 of CAZSEG010000088.1, read as the reverse complement.
AAACGGCAACCGCCAACACACCTGCCGGAGCCATGCAGTTTGAAGTGCTTTCGATAAGCATCTA
>CAZSEG010000087.1:9476-13736 GCA_964605875.1 uncultured Chitinophagaceae bacterium | reverse complement strand
ACGGACATTCAAAAGAAAATTCAAATGAGTATTTCGTAAGAAAAAACAGTTTGAAAACACGAAAGCCGGAGATGAAAATCTCCGGCTTTTTTATTGGTATTTGAATTAGCTGTCAGTCATAGAGAGTGATGCTGTTACCAGCCTCCGGCTTGTAAAAACGCGGGACGAAAAACAAAGGCTTGCTCGCAAAATACGAGCAAGGGCGGAGAAACTAAAAAAGATATTCCGGCATAGTTGTCTTTTCAAAAGATATACTGAGCGTAACAATGTAACACACTTATGTACGTACCTATCAATAAACAAAAACCCCTCCAACATTCCTGTTGAAGGGGTTTACATCCGAAATCGGACATCAAACGTTTTTAGTACATTCCGTCCATTCCACCGCCCGGCATTGCAGGCATGGCTGGTTTGTCTTCTTTTTTATCAACGATAACTGCTTCGGTAGTCAGCAACATGGATGCAATTGAAGCGGCATTTTCCAAAGCTACGCGGCTAACCTTTGTAGGGTCAATTACGCCTGCTTTTTTCAAATCTTCGTATTCGTTGGTGCGGGCATTGAAACCAAAGTCGCCTTTGCCTTCTTTTACTTTTTGCACAACTACACTGCCTTCTAAACCTGCGTTTGCCACGATGGTGCGCAATGGTTCTTCAATAGCACGTCTGATGATTTGGATACCTGTGTTTTCGTCATCGTTTTCGCCTTTCAATTTCTCTAAGCCTACAGATGCACGAAGGTATGCAACACCGCCACCGGGCACGATGCCTTCTTCTACGGCAGCGCGGGTAGCGTGTAACGCATCATCCACACGGTCTTTCTTTTCTTTCATTTCCACTTCGGTAGCCGCACCCACGTAGATTACAGCAACGCCTCCGCTCAATTTAGCCAAACGTTCCTGCAATTTTTCGCGGTCGTAATCAGAAGTTGTTTTTTCGATTTGCGCTTTGATTTCGTTTACACGAGCAACGATTTGGTCTTTTTCACCTTTACCGTTTACGATAGTGGTGTTGTCTTTATCAATCGTGATTTTTTCAGCCTGACCAAGATAAGTGAAGTCGGCATTTTCCAACTTGTAACCTTGCTCTTCGCTGATGCTGATGCCACCTGTAAGAATGGCGATGTCTTTCAGCATTTCTTTTCTGCGGTCGCCAAAGCCGGGAGCTTTAACGGCTGCTACGCGCAATGTGCCGCGCAATTTGTTTACCACCAAAGTAGCAAGGGCTTCGCCTTCTACTTCTTCGGCAACAATCAACAACGGACGACCTGCCTGAGCTGTTTTCTCAAGGATAGGCAACAGTTCGCGCATATTGCTTATTTTTTTGTCGTAGATAAGAATGAAAGGATTCTCCAGTTCAGCCTCCATAGTTTCGGAGTTGGTAACGAAGTATGGAGAAAGATAACCTCTGTCGAACTGCATACCTTCCACAACATCCACATAAGTTTCGGTTCCTTTAGCTTCTTCCACAGTGATAACACCTTCGGTAGTTACTTTCACCATCGCATCTGCAATCATTTTGCCGATTTCAAAATCGTTGTTGGCAGAAATAGTTGCTACCTGCTCGATTTTTTTGTTGTCTTTACCTACGTTTTCGCTGATGCTTTTCAAGCCTTCAACTACCACTTTCACGGCTTTGTCAATACCGCGTTTCAAATCCATAGGGTTTGCTCCGCTTGCCAAAGTTTTTAAGCCGGGACCAACAATCGCCTGCGCCAAAACAGTAGCAGTAGTTGTGCCGTCACCTGCCTGGTCGGCAGTTTTTGAAGCTACCTCTTTGGTCATTTGCGCGCCCATGTTCTCGATAGCGTCTTCCAATTCAATTTCTTTTGCAACTGTAACACCGTCTTTCGTGATTTGCGGAGCGCCATATTTTTTGTCAATTACCACGTTGCGACCTTTGGGTCCAAGTGTAACTTTCACGGCATTTGCCAATTTGTCCACGCCTGATTTCAGCTTGTCGCGTGCGTCTTTTTCAAATAGAATGTTCTTTGCCATTTTTTTTCAATTTAAGATTTAAAATTTTTTGATTTAAGATTTTGGGATGTTCGACTTTTCGATGTGCGATATGCGACAGGTCGAATATCGAAAATCGTTAAGTCGCAAAGTCGTTTAAAGAATTGCAAAAATGTCGCTTTCGCGCATGATGAGATAATCCTGACCATCAATCTGGATTTCGGTGCCGCTGTACTTTCCGTAAAGGATGGTGTCGCCTGCTTTTACCGCAGTCGGCTCATCTTTTTTGCCGGGACCTGCTGCAACCACCGTTCCGCGTTGTGGTTTTTCTTTTGCAGAATCGGGAATGATAATTCCGCCTGCTGTTTTTGTTTCTGCTTCTGCCGGTTTCACCAGCACTCTGTCTTGTAAAGGCTTTACGCTTACGTCTGCCATAAATTATGATGTTTGTTTAGTTAAAAAATATTTGTGCGAAAGGCTTATCGAAATACGTGCCAAAAGTGGTATGTGACAATTTTGGCAGGTATGGCACGCACGAGTGGCAGAAATTTTAATCAAAATTGAAAAAATGAGTGACGAAATGGCGGTGGGGGAGATTGAATACAAGTAGGCAGTGATACAGTAGGCAGTGGTTTAGATTGTACTTGTCGAAAATCGAAAATCGAACAGTCGCAAATCCTTACAAAAGGTTATTGAACATTCTTCACCACAAATGCCTTCGCAATAAAGTATTGCGCTGTGATGTAGAGCGTCATTATACAAACTCCGGCAAGCGGCAATTGCTCATTGAAGATAAATTTATTTACCGCAATAATTGAATCGGAAAGCATAAACAGCAATGCGCCTGTGAAGCCATTTAAAAACATACTTCTTGATACTCTTCCAAAGTTGTTCATGGCTGCAAGCACCATCAATGCGATGGTTAATGAATAGACTAAAACAGGTGCTTTCATTTCTGTTGGCACGGGTGGGAAAATCCAAAAAAACAAGGCAACAAAATAGGCAATTAAAGGTGCGGCAACAATCGGGTTGCGTTTTAGCAATGGTGTTTTATCATCGGCAGATTTTACAAAGGCAGTGATGTATAATATATGCGTAACTAAAAAACCGCCCAAGCCTGCTAAAAAGAAATTCGGGTTTTTAGCAATGCCGATTAAAGCAACATCTTCAACGCTTTTGGGAACAAACATCAGCGCAACATCGCCAATCCATGAAAAGAAAAAAGCGGCAACTATAATTTTGTGAATGTTAGAAAGTTTGCCCACTCCCTGAACGAATGTGAATATCAAAACAGGCATCAGCAAAGGCTTGGTGGCAACGCGCAAAAGCGGCAAGTCAAAAAATTCCGCTGAAATTTCCAACAATGCTATCAAGGCATAAATCATGGTCAATGCGTTGCTCATATCTGTAATAATTTTTGCCGAAAATAAGATTTCCTGTGAATATATTATTCGCAAAAAAGTCAGGCATAACTTCATAAAAAGTTATTCGAAATCAACGTTAATTATACATTAAGTTATTTTTGCAAATAAAATTTTACGAGCGAAAGTATTGATTTTATTGGCATTTCAGACTATGGTGAAATTATTTTACTGTAAATAAGTATGATTTTCAGCACTTAACGAAAAATTTTTTGTTACATTTGCATCACATTTTCAAAACATAAAAACAAAAAACAATGGCAGAAAACAAAACACAAGACGCATTGCGCAGATTATTCTACGCTGGCGTAGGCTTGGCTACCGAAGCATCTGAGCGTTTGCAAGACGTAGTAGAAGATTTAATTGAAAAAGGTCGCCTGAGCGAAAAAGACGGTCAAAAAATCGTAAACGATTTGTTGAAAAAAACTGAAGGTCGCAGAGGCGTTATCGAACAGAAGTACAACGAAACCGTAAAGAAATTCGTTCGTCTTGGCGCATCGGAAGTTGAAAAACTTTCAAAACGCATCGAGAAATTGGAAAACCAATTGGTGATTAAAGGCGCAAAACCTGCTGCTAAACCCGTAGCTAAAAAACCTGTTGCTAAACCGGCAGCTAAAAAAGCAGTTGCTAAAAAACCTGCTGCTAAACCTGCTGCCCCTGTCGCTCCAATCGAAGCATAATTTTTCGTTTTGTGAAGTTAAACCGCTACCGATTTTCGGGGCGGTTTTTTTTGTGCCTGAAAAAATAAATGTTCTCCGATTGAAACATTTAAAACCAAGCCTCCGTAAATGCAGAGGAATTTAAAAAACTCTACAATGGAAGCAACATTCAAGCCTATCGAATTTGTTCGCAAAAAAGCGGACTGCAAGCAACTTGTTCAACAATTT
>CAZSEG010000087.1:8839-9466 GCA_964605875.1 uncultured Chitinophagaceae bacterium | reverse complement strand
CTGTTGTAAAGAAGAATTACAAAGTTTATGAATCGGTGATGCACACCGTTGTGTTCGGCAATCTGCCCGATGTTTTGATTTGGGGTTCCGAGATAAAACGCAAAGGAGCGACCACACCCGATGAACAATCAGTTTGGGAATACTACGAATTATTTGAAGATACTTTCGGTGCGGTAGTTCATCAATCGTGGCTTGCATACATGAACAAAAAATATGAAAAAGGCGACACCATTATTTTCAAATTCCTGATGCTTTTTCTTACCGAAAATTTTTATGAAAGCTGGAAGGTGAGCAAGCCGCGCGATACCGTTAAAACAATGGTGCGCAATTCGGTTTTAGCATAATAAAATTCAAAGAGAAATTTTGTGGTGTAATGCACCACTACGATTTTCTGCAAACGCTGCTGCGCAATTACCAATACTTTCAAAAAGCAAACGATACTTTTTACAAAGTGGAAAAAGAAACGCTGGCTTTTATGAAGAAAGTAACGGGCAACATACATTCATCAATTTCTGTTTACATCTCAAATTTTACCTTGTTTATTTGCCGGATGAAATGCCCATAATTCAAAATCACTAACTAAAAATGAATTAGGTTGGGCATTCCATCTGACCATTAAAAAACAAA
>CAZSEG010000087.1:0-8829 GCA_964605875.1 uncultured Chitinophagaceae bacterium | reverse complement strand
CATTGGTGCTTTTTGGTTCTGTGCTGCGCACACTGTTTCAGATAGCTTATTTGGGAGCAAGCAGGGAGCATCACGGTTTTGGACCCGATGAAGAAACACGCAACTATATGTTTATCGCGCTGTACTTTGTGCTGCTGATGATTTGGAGCATTGTGATAATCAGGAAGAATGAATTGCCGTATCGTGTCGGGCAGGTAGTTGGCATTTCGGTTATGGCGATTCCTGCAATAATTTATATGGCGGTAAATTAAATCTTAACCACTTTCTTTTTTACAGAATTAAAACCATTCTGCACACACACAAAGTAGATGCCCGAAGGCAAATAACTTACATCAATATCTTTCTGCTGAATGTTATCAACCGATTCGGCAAAAACTTCCTTTCCTAAAACATCATACAATGCAACTTTTGTAAATGTTTCCTGCGATTGAATGTTTAATGTATTGAGAAAAGGGTTAGGGAAAACACTCAGGTTTTCATTTGATAATTCACTCACCGAAAGCACTTCGGGAATGTTGTACGCAGCAATAAACAAATCATTGTTATCCGCCATTTGCACACCGATATTACCAAAGTAACAAGTGAACAAATAATACCCCGCAATGTATGCCTTCTTATCGTGAACGGTGATTGCCAATGCCGCATCCGTTTGAATGCCTCCGGCAGGTTGCACAAATCTGAAATTTCCGTTTACATCATAGCTTGCAAGGTAAATTCCCCTGTCGCTGTCGGTGATTGCAACACCATTGAAAACGGCATAATTTTCAAACATACCTGCGATGTAAACATTGTTATCATCATCTAAAGTTACCGCGTTTGCAACATCCAATTTCCCGCCACCTGCGCCACGCGCCCACAACACATTTCCTGCATTATCATACTTCGCAACAAACAAATCATTCCACCCATTAAAAGCTAAAGTGTTCGCGCCAAAAGTTGCTTCCGCGCCATAATAGCCAACCATGTAGGTATTGCCTTGCTCATCACAGGTAACTGCCGATGCCTGATCTTCCGAACTGCTGCCTGCTTTTTTCGCCCAGTTCAAATTACCGTTATCATCATAACTTGCGAGATAGGCATCATAGCTTGGCGATGATGTGTTCAGTTGCGTTCCTTCCAACACAAGTTTATTTTCAAAATATCCGCAAACGGAGAAGCCATTATTTTTGTTAAATGCAATTCCTGTTGCAGCATTATTAGCGTTGCCTGTTGCGCTTTTTGCCCAGCGGAAATTTCCGTTTGCATCTGTGCTAATCACAAAACTTTCGATAAAAAGATTGGTAGTTGAAATAGTCAAATTCCCCGCGCTCATTGCCGTTTTGTATGCGCCACACACATAGGCATTTCCTGCATCATCCACAGCAATTCCGTAAGCAATATCGCTGTTTACGCCACCTGCCTGTTTTGCCCAAATCACATTGCCTTCCAAATCGGTTTTCATGATAAAAATATCGTAAGCCCCAACCGATGTTAATGTTGTGTTTCCAAAAGTTGCAGTGCCTTCAAAATAGCCGCACACGTAAAGAGCATTTTTGTAGTATGCTATTGACTGCGCTTTTTCATTCGTAAGTCCACCATAGGATTTCGCCCACTGCAAACTGCCTGTGCCGGAATATTTCGCCAAAAAAACTTCAAAAGCTGTTCCCGAAATGTATGTATTTCCAAAGGTTGCACCACCTGCAACATTTCCCGTGATATAAACATTTCCCTGCTCGTCATGCGCTATTGCGGTGGCAACATCGCTGCCCAATGCGCCAACTCCGTAAGCCCACTCAAATTGTTGTGAATAAACGCATTGCGCACAACCCAAAAAGAGAAAGCAAGAAAGTAAAAATGAATGCTTCATTTGGAAGGGGTGGTAAATATAGAAAAAACATTCCGTTGATTTTTGCACAATGTGAGGCTAATGTTAGCATTGGTTGTATTACTTTTGCACGAACATTTCCAGAAACAATGGCTAAGTATATTTTTGTAACCGGTGGAGTTACTTCATCGTTAGGTAAGGGTATTTTTGCCGCTTCGCTCGCAAAACTTTTGCAGGGTCGCGGTTATAGGGTTACGATTCAAAAGTTTGATCCTTACATCAATGTTGATCCGGGAACATTGAATCCTTACGAACACGGAGAATGTTATGTAACGGAAGACGGAGCCGAAACAGATTTGGATTTGGGGCACTACGAACGCTTCTTAAATGTACCCACTTCGCAAGCGAATAACGTTACCACCGGAAGAATTTATTTAACCGTAATTACCAAAGAAAGACAAGGCGCTTATCTCGGAAAAACAGTTCAGGTAATTCCTCATATCACCGATGAAATAAAACGCAGAATGTTGTTGCTTGGGCAAAGCGGAGATTTTGATATTGTGATTACAGAAATTGGAGGAACTGTCGGTGACATCGAAGCGCAGCCTTACATTGAAAGTGTGCGCCAGTTGCAGTGGGAACTTGCCGAAGAAGACACTTTGATTTGTCATCTTACGCTTTTGCCATATTTAAAAGCTGCCAAAGAATTAAAAACAAAACCAACGCAACACAGCGTGAAACAATTGCAGGGCTTTGGTTTGCAGCCCGATATTTTGGTTTGCAGAACCGAAGTAGATATGTCGGATGATTTGAAAAAGAAACTCGCGTTGTTCTGCAATGTCAGTCGCGGTGCGGTGATTCAGGCGATGGATGTTGAAACTATTTATGATGTGCCGTTGGAGTTTCAAAAAGAAAATCTGGATGTTACCGTTTTAAATAAATTGAAACTATCCACCGCGAATGAAAGCAGCCTCACCAAATGGAAAGAATTTGTTTACACGCTAAAGCATCCCAAGCATGAAGTGAAAATCGGCTTGGTTGGAAAATACATTGAGTTGCAGGATGCCTATAAATCCATCCATGAATCGTTTATTCATGCAGGTGTTGCCAATGAGTGTACCGTGCGCGTGGAGTGTATTCATTCGGAAGATATTGAAGAAGGAAATGTACATTCATTGCTTGGTCATTTAGATGGCGTGTTGGTGGCTCCGGGTTTTGGCAATCGCGGCATTGAAGGAAAAATTACGGCTATAAAATATGTGCGCGAAAACAACATTCCGTTCTTTGGAATTTGTTTGGGAATGCAATGTGCCGTGATTGAATTTGCCCGCAATGTATTGGGTTATGCCGATGCACATTCTATTGAAATGAATGAACACAGCAACTATCCCGTAATTACCATGATGGAAGAGCAAAAGAAAGTAACCGACAAAGGTGGAACCATGCGCTTGGGTGCTTACAAATGCTCGCTGCAAAACAACTCGCTTGCCGCATCGCTGTACGGCAAAACCGAAATTTCGGAACGCCACCGCCACCGTTACGAATTTAATAATAAGTATCTTTCTGAGTTTGAAAATGCAGGTATGGTTGCCACAGGAAAAAACCCCGACACCAATCTTGTTGAGATTGTTGAAATTCCTGCTCATCCGTTTTTCATTGGCGTTCAGTTTCATCCCGAATTAAAAAGCACAGTTGAAAATCCGCATCCTGTTTTTGCAGGCTTGATAAATGCCGCAATGAAAAAAAAACAACATGATGCGTTGATGCGCATTGAAGCTAAAGCAGTGGAAGCGTAGTCTGTATTTTTTTGCCACAGATGATTTTGTTTTTATCTGTGCATCTGTGGCATATTTTCATCAGCAATTCTATTTTCTATTTCAAATTCCTTTTCGCCCACGCCAAATTGTTTTTCGCAAGCGTATAATCAGGTTTTAGCTTAATGGCTTGTTCGCAGGCTGCTGCGCCTTCGGCAAAACGATTTACAGAATTATGTGCAGAGCAAATATTATTCCATGCTTCGGGATAAGCGGGCTTTAATTTCAAAGCCTGCTTTGCAGCTTCAATACATTTATCAAAATCTTTTGCCTGATAATAATTCAGACTTAAATCCAGATAACCTTCGGGCGTTGGATTTGCTTTTAATGTTTCCTCCATCACCTCTAATTTCGATTTTCCCGTAGAGGCAATAGTGGCGTATTCCTTAGCCTTAACATCATTGGGCAACACCTGCAAAGTCTGCGCACAAATCTGTTTCAACTCTTCCAATCGCTTGGTTTCATACAAAGCATCCATCAACAAATATCGTGCGTGAATTTGCGCGTCACTCATCTCTAAACATTTTTTCAAATAACCGATTGCTTCCTCTTTTTTACCTTGCTTGTACAAATATTTTCCGTAATAAAAATAATTGTTCGGATAGCTCTTGCCATACTCCAAACCCTTTGCATAAAAGGCTCCGGCTTCATCCGCTTTGCCCATCGCCTCTTTCACAATCGCCATGTTGATGTACAGATAGGAATAGTATTTCCACAACTGCAAACCGCGATTGAAATATTTTTCCGCGCCTGCATAATCGCCACGCGCCATCAATGCCAAACCGTAGTTCATCAAACCGCGACCATTCAACGGACTTTTCTCTGTTACATCTTTCCAAAGTGTTTCTTCTGTAAGCCAGACTTTATTGCGCTGAAAAGTACCGTAAGCATAGCTGCTTAAAAATATCAGCGCAAAGGTTGCCGTAGCCGCAGCAGGTATTTTCGCCCATATATTTTCTAACAATAAATACAATGCCCACGTAAGCGCAATAGCAGTGCCGATGTGCGGAAAAAACTGGCGGTGGTCGTTCATCACTTCTGCCAAAGGCACTAAAGTGGTAGGCACTAAAGCCAACAAAAACCAACTGATACCAAAAGCAATCGGGCGATATTTTTTTGTTTTAGAAGTGTAGAAAATTGTAAAAATCAAACACGCCAAAAACACAAAACCAATCAATGCACGGGGGTCTGTTACAGATTTAAAAGTTCCCCAATCGGTATCGGCACTTAATTGCAGCGGCAACAAAAACATCGAAACATAATGCAGATAAATATAAGGTTGCGTGATTGCATAATTGAAGAGCGAACTGCCACCGGGTTCAAACATTCCCGCTTCCATTTTTTTGATGAAAAAGTAAAGCGCTATCGCCAGCAGAAATGAAGGCAGCGCAAACTTTGCCACCTCTGCAATTTTCCATTTTCCAAAATCCAAAAGGCTTGTTTGTTTTTCAAAAAGAATGTGATACACCAACAGCATGGGCGCAAACATGATAACCGTAGGCTTAGCGGTTGCGCCAATAATTATTGGAATCAGATACAGCAAATATTTTTTTGAAGCGTTTGAATATTGATACAACACAAAAGCCATCACCACAAAAAAAGTAGAAAGCGAATCAGAGCGCGAAATCACATAGTTGATGGTTTCGGCACTCACAGGATTCAGTAAATACCATGAAGTTGCAAACAGCGCAATAAAGGCATTGGGCGTAGTGTTTGAAGCCGTGTCCAATATTTTTTTAAAAAAGAAATACATCAAAATTCCCTGCGCTATCAAAAACAAAAAAGTAGAAAGATGAAACCAGAAAGGCGTGTATCCATTCTTGTTGAAAGTAAGCCCCAGCCAGTAATCAACGGCAAGCGTGGTACTCACCAAAGGGCGATAGGAACCATGCGAAGGAATAGAACTGAAGGTTTTACAATCCTTAAAAAACAGCGGAATGTTTTGAACGTTTTGGATGTAAATATTGTTCTGAACCGTGTGCGCGTCATCAAAGTGAAAATCATTGTTCCAATGATTGCTATAAGCTAACATCAAAACGAAAAAGGCAATTAACCCCGCAACAAGAATTTTAGTGTTTACATTCATCGCTGCTAAGAAAAAAGAAAAATCAGTAAACAAAATGCTTTGCGCGCAGATAGTGAACACTTTCCCAATCGCTTTAAGCAAATTTCTTTTTCAACAAGAATTGGAATCAATACTTATTCTTGTTACCATAATTCAACTTTGAGTAAATACTACATTATTGCGGGTGAGGCTTCGGGCGATTTGCACGGGGGGAATTTGATTCGCGCTATCAGGCAAAAAGATGGCGATGCACAAGTGCGTTGCTGGGGTGGCGACAATATGCAATCTGCCGGGGCGGAAGTAGTGAAGCACATCAGGGATTTAGCATTCATGGGATTTTGGGAAGTGCTGAAAAACCTGCCGCAGATTTTGCGCAACATCAGCTTTTGCAAGCAGGATATTTTGATGTTCAAACCGGATGTAGTTGTGCTGATTGATTACCCGGGTTTTAATTTTCGGTTGGTTGAATTTTTGAAGCAAAATAATTTTAAAGTGGTGTGGTATATCTCGCCACAGGTGTGGGCTTGGAAAGAAGGCAGGGTGAAGAAAATCAAGCAATACGTTGATAAACTATTAGTCATTTTTCCTTTTGAAACGGACTTCTATAAAAAGTGGAATGTGGAAGCCGTTTTTGTGGGTCATCCGCTTTTGGATGTGATTGAAACAAATGCAACACACAACAGAAATGAAAGCATCATCGCGCTTTTACCGGGCAGCCGCAAGCAGGAAATTGAAAAGATGTTGCCATTGTATGTAGAAGTGGCAAAGCGATTTCCCGAAAAGAAATTTATTGTTGCGGGAATGAGTATTCATGGAAAAGCCTACTATGAAAAGTTTCTTCGTGATGTGCAATGCGAACTGTGGTTTGATAAAACATACAGTTTGCTGAAAATTGCTCATGCAGCCATTGTTACTTCCGGCACGGCAACTATGGAAACAGCTTTATTTAATGTGCCGCAGGTTGTTTGTTACAAAGGCAGCGCATTCTCTTTTTTTATCGGCAAAATGTTGGTGAAAGTTCCATTTATTGCAATGGTGAATTTGGTGTGCGGCAAAAAAGTTGTTACAGAATTGATTCAACATCAGGCAACAGCAGATACAGTAACAGCAGAAGTTGAAAAACTATTGCAGCCCGAAACACGCGCACAAATTCTTGCAGATTACAATTGGATGATGAAGCATTTGGGAGGCGCAGGTGCATCGGCAAGAGCATCGGAAGAGATTGTAAAAATTGTGCAGCATAAATGATGTTTAAATAGGTTGCGCCATAAACAAAAATTCGCATAGTATTGTGATAGTTTTAACCCTATAGTTTTTAAATAACAATCAATCTTTAAACATAACTTGACTTCTCATCTCCATGTTCAAATTATTGCTGACCTTGTTTTCAGAAAGGGAATCCGCCATGTGGTGTTTTCTCCCGGTTCGCGCTCTGCCCCTTTTGTAATTGCATTTCAGGAGTATCAGGCAATTAAAAAGTATGTAATTCCTGATGAGCGTGTGGCGGGTTATTTTGCTTTGGGTATTGCGCAGCAATTGCAGCAACCTGTTGTGTTGGTTTGTACTTCCGGCACTGCTGTTTTAAATCTTGCCCCGGCAATTTGCGAGGCATATTATCAATGTATTCCTTTAATTGTTATCACTGCCGACCGTCCCGAGTTTGCTCACGAAAAGGGCGAGAATCAAGCCATTTATCAGAGTGGAATTTTTGCCAATTATGTGTATCAAAGCATTGATATTTCTTCGGTTTATACAGCTACCGAAAAACAGTTGCTGGTGAATATGTTGAATGGAACTTTTCTGAATTTGGCAGATATGAATAAGCCGGTTCACTGGAACGTTCACATACCCGAACCGCTGTATGAAATTGCTGCCGAAGAAGTAGGTTATTATGAATTAAGCAATGAAACAAAATTCGATGCCGTTGCCGAAGAATTATTGAAAAAAGTAGTTGATGAATGGAAGGGCAACACAAGAATTTTGGTAATTATCGGCACACACTTTATTGACGAAAAAGCAAGCGCAATTATTCGCCAAATCAATGAGCAGCAAAACATTGTTTTTATTGGTGAGCACACATCCAATCTCAGTCTGTCCGGTGTTGCGCAATGTAATATGGAAGCAATGTTTGCAATGGCAGAAGAAAATGCGGATATGTACGCTGCCGGCATTGTGCTGACTGTTGGCAAGCTGACTCTTTCAAAAAAACTGAAACAGTTTTTCAAGAAACATAAGCCCGCTTTTCACTGGCATCTTTCGCCAACTTGGGGCGAAGGCGACAACTTTGATGCGCTCACCATGGCATTGCCTTTTAATCTATCTGATTTTTTAAGCAAAATGCCTGTGGCAATTACAGCAGACAGCAATTACAAAAAACGTTGGGAAGCATTGAAAAAAACTTCTTTTGAAGTAACGGATAAATACACGGCAAACATCGCTTTCAGCGACTTTAAAGTTTATGATGAAATTTTCAAGCAACTGCCCGATAGTTGCAACCTGCAATTAGGCAATTCAACGCCCGTGCGCTACGCACAATTTTTTGCATTGCCGAAAGATACAACCGTAAACAGCAATCGCGGCACAAGCGGCATTGACGGCTGCGTGAGTACCGCAGCAGGCGCGGCAATCGCAAATAATAAACTGACCGTTTGCATCATTGGCGACATCAGTTTTTTCTACGACAGCAACGCGCTTTGGAACAATCACCTTTCGCCCAAGTTGCGCATCATTATTATCAACAACGGTGGCGGAAATATTTTCCGAATGGTGCAGGGCGCAACGAGTGTAAAGAACTTTGAAACCTTTTTTGAAACACCGCATAATCTTTCGGCAAAACATCTCGCTTCCATGTATGAATTGCCCTATTACATTTGCACCGATTTTGACGAATTGCAGCAAACGCTTTCAGAATTTTTTGCTGAAAGCGATAAAGCAAAAATTCTGGAAGTGAAAACGGATAATGAAATAAGCGCGAGTGTTTACAAGAAATATTTTGATTTGAAGATGAGATGATTTGGAGATTTGAAAATGAAATACAGCAAGCAGATATGAGAGTCAAGAATCAAGAATCAAGAAAAGGCAGCGCGGCTGTTATTCCCCTCTTGTTGAAGCAAAGCGGAAATCCCGCTGTTCGGGAAGAGGGGTAG
>CAZSEG010000086.1:0-13958 GCA_964605875.1 uncultured Chitinophagaceae bacterium | reverse complement strand
CCATTATTTACTGCACCTAAAACATTCAAAGAAAAATTAGTACAGGAGGTAACACCGTTACAGCTTTTTACATAAGCGTATATTCTGAAGGTGTTGCTGCAAAACAGCAAACCAATATTGCCGCTGTTTATGGTAACGGTTAATGTGCGAGTTCCGTTATCTTCCTGACAGCTTGGAGCATCTAAGCAACTTCCTCCCAATATTCCCAAATCGGGCAAGCAAATAAGCCCAAACAATGAGTTGGAAGTCCACACTACCGAACTGCCTTCGGGCAGGTTAGCAGGCACATTGTGCAGCGTAAATCTCACCTGCGTACCTCTGCAAATACTGGCATTATTGGCAAGTGCGTTGCCGCCAACAATTTCAGCAGTAATATTTATTGCTCCTATTCCCTGCCCCGTAGTAAATTTGTAAATACTGCCCGTAGTGCCTGCGCCTAATCCGTTTTTAGGAACTACTCTCCAGTAATAATCTGTGTTATCGGCTAATGCTCCCGGATTGTAAAACGAACTTGTAATATTACTTGCTGCCAATGGCGGATTTGCCGCTGTACCAAAATATACGTCATAAGCAGTCGGGTTGCCGTCTAATGGCGACCATGAAAGCGTTGCATTAGGACATTGCAGCGTTGCATTGTTTGCCGGATAATTGTAAGTAATACACTGTGGCACAGCCGTAGCAGCATTTGGCACTGCGCGTGTCAATAACAACCTCGAACCCGTTGCCGGTCTGGTAGAAAGGTTGTTTACGGCAGTGTTGCCGAAACTTGTTGGCGTGCCGTTGCTGTTTCTCACAAACAACTGCCTTGCTGTGGGGGAAGATGTGAGCGATGCGGAGTTAATACCTGTGGTAAATGAAAGACTTTCGGGGCAAGAGCCACTGCCTGTGCAGTTTTCCGTATAAGTCATTGTGCCGTAGTTAAACTCAATATTTCCCGATGTTTCATGAATCCGTATCTGAAAATTGTAATTTGCCGAAGGCGTACAATCAGTGCAATTTCTGGTTGTGCTTACGTTTGTCCATTGCACGGTTAATATCCTGTTGGGAGCTGTTCCGCTGGTTGCATATCTAACCCTGTTAAGGTTTACAACATTTATATTGTCCTCATAAAAAGGAGCGATTGTTTGCAATGAGCCGCCTTTGCCAACAACCGAAAAAGTGTTGTTTTTCTGGCTGAAAGGCTCATCTACGCCACAAGAAGTATTTTCTAAATCGCTGCCCGTAGCATTGGATGCCGTATTAAAAGTAATAAAGCCTTTCGTTCCTATTCTGAATTGGGTGTGCATCATACCGTCAAAAGGAAAGCTGAAACCGATATTGAGGTTGTTACTTAAATTTTGAGAGGTGCTTGTTCCGTTTCTCCAAGAAGCAACTGTTGTTCCCGATGCAGAAATATCTCCGTTAATTCCTCCTGCCGCAGCGGTTACGGTGTAGCTGTCCAAGCCTTTTACATAAGCCACGATAGCCACTCTTGCGCTTTCGCAAGTAGATGAACTGTTGTATTTTGAAACATAATAGTTGGTAGTAGTGGTAATGCTCGGCAAAAATGGATTTGCAGAACTTACCAAATTACCTCCCGTTGCAGCATCGTACCATCTGAAACTTTCATTTGCGCCTAATGTTCCGCCACTGATAGAAATGCTTCCGTTGCTGCAAGTATAAGTTGCCGCAGGCACGGGCAAAACAGGTATTGCCGGAGTGCTTGGCATCACCACATTGGCAGATGCAACCGAAGTACAACCGGAGGCATTGGTTACGGTATAAGTATAAGTCGCGCCACCCGGTATTCCCGTAACGGTTGTGCTTGTTCCTGAACCTGTTGTGGTTGTTCCGCCCGGAGTTCTGGTTAAAGTCCATGAACCCGATGAAGGCAAGCCACTTAATACAACGCTGCCTGTGGATGAACCGCATGATGGCGGAGTGATAGTACCCACTATTGACGCAGACGGAGTAACCGGCACAGGGTTAATAACCTGACCCGATGTAGAATTTACGCAATTGGGAGCTACCGTGCTTCTGACATAAATAGTGTAGGTGTTGGGCGTTAAACCTGTAAAAACATTACCCGCAAAATAATTTGTGCCGTTAATACTGTATTCAACATTTGATTGGGTATTGATGGTGATGCTGCCTGTTGTTCCGCCACAGCCCGGGCTGACAATTGTTGCGCTTGGGCTTGCAGGCACTACGGGCGCAGCGTTTATGGCAACATTGCCCGATGATGTTGAAGTACAGTTGTTTAAGGCAACCGTAAACGTATAAGTCTGACCGGCAGGTAAACCCGAAATGGTTGTGCTTGTTCCGCTGCCGTTGGTAGTTTGTCCGCCCGGACTTCTTGTTATTGTCCATGTTCCCGGTGAAGGCAAATTGCTTAATACCACGCTTCCTGTGGGTGGCGTGCAAGATGGTTGCGTGATTGTGCCAACCGTTGGTGCAGCCGGAATGGCGTTTATTGTTCCGGTTACAATTACATAAGGACTTCTGCAACCTGTGGCTGTAATTGTTCTGGTTACATAATAGTTGGTTGTAGTTGATAAGTTGGGCGAATAATTGCTGTTTGCGCCATTTGTTATGATGTTTTCAGAATGTACCACATTGGTTAAAGCAACATCTGTATGCCATTCAATTAAACCCGTAAATTGTGCGGTAGCCGCCAATGCAACCACGCCCGCTCCGCATCTTGCATTGCTGATTGCAATTGGCGCACTTGGCATCGCATTTACCGTGTGCAAGCCCGAAAGATTTGTTTTTGTAGTACAAGTTCCGCTGTAAACCTCGGCATAATAATATAGTGCTCCTTCTGTAGAAAACGGTGGTGTGTAAGTTGTGCCTGTGCCTACTTCCGTGCCTCCGGTAGTAGAGGCTGTGGTGTTGCTGAACCATTTGTAGGATAAAGCCGCGCCCGTAGCCGCAACTGTCAGTTGCGGAAATGCCGTGCCGTTAGCGCAGGTATTGCGGACAGTGGCTGACGGATGCGTTGTTATTACCGGAGGTGTGCATGGGTCAAAACAAGATACCACAGCAGCCCACCCCGCGCCATTTGGTGTTCCGTCCGATTTCCAGTTAAAAGTAAGCGAACCGTCAGCAGCCGATGAAGTAATAATGTAGGGAAAAGGTGTCATTGGCGCGCCACCCGTTCTGAATCCGGGTACGGAGCAGCCTGTCGGGTGCAAAGCAGGAGCAGCAACACTATTACCGTCATACACACGCAACCAGTCATAGTTTTGAGCGCAGGTAGAAGATTCGGTTGCAAATGACGAAAACGTAACCCGCACTTTTTGCCCGGGTGAAGAAGGATAAAAGGTATAGGTAAAATTCTGACCTGTGCCATAATCGCCACTTGGACCGCCCGAATCATAAAAATTTGCAGTTGAGCCGCAAGGTGCATAAATGGTTGATTGATTGCCATTCATATTCCAACTGTTTACTGTCCACGAAACAGCATTGGAATAATTCACCTGACCGGAACCTGAACAGGTTGTTTTTACCCTAAACTGAACATTGCTTTGAGTAGATGCGCCAAGCGGAGTGGCAGTCTGTCCGCCCCAATCGGTAAAGGTTACCCCGCCATCATAAGAATATTGCCATTGATAAGAAATACCTGCGCCTGTTGAAACGCCCGAATACGATAAATTAAATGCTGTGCCCGCAACACCGTTAGATGAACTGATGGCGGCTGTGCCTGCATTGGGTGTGCCTGTGCAGGCAATTTCATAGGTTACAATCAATTTAGGCTGCCTTGCAAGCGTTGCATTTGCGCCATAAATTAAGAATGAAGATGTACCTCCATTATCTGTTCTTTCCAAGCCCAGCGTAACTCTTGAACCCTTATTATTGTTGATAAACGCAATACCGTTTGCGTTGAGATTCTTTGTAATATCAGCATCGGCTACTCCATTCAGCGCACCTGTCCATAAAGCTGTGCCGGAAATCGCTGCCAGAATCTGCGCACCTGTCATGGCAGTAGGGTCATTAACAAAACCGTAAATTGTGTTGCTGAAGGTTGATGAATTATCAGTGGTTAATCTGTATCTGAAACTTACGGCAGTTACTATCGCGTTGGCAGGAATGGACGATAAATCAAAACTTGCCCAGCCTTTTCTTGTGTTATACCTTATGTCTATTGTGCCTTCCGTTTTAGTCGTTCCGTTTATCCAACCCGAGTATCCCGTTGCGCCCGTGCAATTGATAGTTACAGTTTGACCAAAAACGGAAGTTGTTCCAGCCAGTAAAAGCAACCCCAAAGTTGCAGCGGTAAATAATTTTTTCATAAAAAGATGTTTGAAAGAATGTGTCATAATGCACAGATTGCTGAGTCAGCCTTGCGGCACACTCAGATAAAGTTTAAATGCAGTTTGTTTTTTGATGGAATGAATAGTCGCTCGGTTGAGCAGCCGGAAAGTAAGCAGTGTGAGATGGACAGCGATGAAATCATATAGCGCGCGAACTGCTTAATATCCCGATTTTTCTTTTAAAATTTTGCTTGATGAAAGCCCATTTAACCGAACATAATTTCCTGTTTTAAAGAAATTGATGTACTAAAACAGATACAGTTCAATCAATTGTCGCGCCAAAGTTAGTAATTTTTAGTTGCGAAGATAATTTGAGGATGAGATGGGGTGATTTGATTTGAAGATTTGAAGATGGGATACATTTTCAAATTGAAAAAAACGGGGCGGGAAAACCCTCTCTGAAAACCCGCGCCCGTTATGATTTTGTTGATTTGAAGATTTGAAAAAACAGGACGTGGGGAAAACCCTCTCTGAAAACCCCAGCGTCCTGCCTGTATCTGAATATTTTAAAAAAACGGGGCGGGAAAACCCTCTCTGAAAAACCCGCGCCCGCTATGATTTTGTTGATTTGAAGATTTGAAAATTTGATGATTTGAAGATGACCAAATTCACTCATTTCTTATCCTGCTTATTCCATTTTCAAATTTTCAAATCAATTCTTTACTACAAGTTTCTTGGTATAAATCTGCTCCGGTGTGTTGATTACAACAAGGTAATTTCCTGTGGCTAAATCCGACACATCCAATCTGTATGAACTGTTTCCTCTTCTCAACATTACATCGCCTTTTTTCACCACCTGCCCCAAAGTATTTTTAAATTCAAAAGTTACTTTCTGGTCAATTGCCGAGTATATTTCTACGTTGGCAATGTTGCTGGTCGGGTTCGGTATAAATTCACCGATGCGTTGTTGCTTATCGCCACCCAGTTGCGCGCTCACCACTTTAGTGTATTCCGATGTACCATCGTTGTCTATTTGTTTCAGGCGGTAGTAGTAGCGTTTTCTGCCTTCAACATTTTTATCGTTGAAAGTATAACTGTGCATTTCGGTGCTGTTGCCGTTGCCCGGCACAAAACCAAGACTTGCAAATTCTTCTCCGTCAATGCTGCGCTCTACCAAAAATCCGCTGTTGTTTATTTCAGTTTCGGTAGTCCATTTCAGTTGGATGTATTTATTGTCCACCGGCACGGCTTTAAATTCTGTCATTTTCACAGGCAGCGAGCCTCCGCCACCTTGCCCGATTCCCCATTGCGAGAAGTGCGTGATGCCGCTCACTGTCAGCTTGCCGTCCACAATCTGGCTGCCCGATACTTCGCTCGCCACAGTCCAGTCTTTTGCCTGTGTTGAAGTGTCGTGCCTTGTAAGCACATAGAAGTTATAGTTTGCAAGATTCGGGAATCCGTCCAAGTGGAAAGTCAGTTCGTAATCACCGCTGATGCCGCCTCCGAACAAAGGTTGCTGGTCAGGCTCAATCAGCCAGATACCTGCCGGATGCACCGAGTTGATGGCAACGCCATTCAGGTTTAAATCCAAGCCGTCATCCGTTCCCGGCTTGTTGATGAATTGCACTTTTAAAGAAGTTACACCGCCTGTGTTGCCGCGCGGTTTAATATCCACTAAAGCATATATCACATCATCGCCCACAGGAAATGAATAAGTGTTTGTGTCGCTGATGGCGCGTTGAAGCGTGCCGTTGATATAGTTGTCTGCACCAAAATTAGTAAGCGCGGCAGGTGATGGATTGGTAATACTTATCAGGTTGCCGTTTGTGTTTACAATACCGTCATTCAAAGTAAGCGTTCCCGTTACAACCACGCTGTCTTGCAGCGCAATTCCATTGGGCGTGGTGTTGTTGATTACCAAAGTCTGGTATTCGCCACCGCTGATTGCAGCTACGTTGTTTCCGATAAAAGATATTTGTGCATCATTGGGATTGAATGTGCCGTGATTGATGAAATCACCAAACACATTTAAGGAAGTATTTGAACCGAATAAAGTCAAATCTGCATCATAAGCAATTTCAATTTGTTGTGTTGATGCGCTGCCTGTTGCAATCACCGGCTGTGTCATCATCTGGTTAGGCGGAATTACAACATCCACCGTGTCGGCAGGCACTGCGTTATTATCCCAATTATTGCAATCATACCAGTCGGAACTTTTTAATCCCAACCATGTTGCAAGCCTGCCGTAGAGCGGCACTTCCACTAATGCCTGAACGCCATTCAGGTTTGCAACGGAATTGTAGCAACCGCTGCTTGAAACCTGCACAACTTTATACATGGTGGAAATCACGGGATTTACCGGATGGTAATAAGTTGAATTTACAATATCCTCAATGGTATCGTACTTTTGTGTCAGTAAATTTTGCAGCACACAGGTAACAGGATAGGTAGTTCCGCTGAAAGTGAGTTTCAGATTAAACGGCTCGCCTTTGCATTTTTTTCCGCCCGTAACAGTTGCATTGATTTGTGCATTGGAACTGCCGAAATTCCAACCCGAAACAAATGCCGGAGATTGATTGAAATTTGTGCTTGCCGAGTTCCATGACGCGCCACCGATAGCCCTGATGTAGCTGATGTAAACGTGTTCGGTGCAAACTATACCCGCAGGTTTGGAAAACGTTGCGTAGTTGTTGTTGGATGTGCTTTGAATGTAAATCGGAGAAGCCTGTGTAGCAGATGTGGTGAAAGAAGCAGTGTTGTTAAACGTTTGTGTAGTGCCGTATTTGAATCTGTAACGATGTCCGTTGCATAAATATACCGCTCCGCTGAACTGGTTATCGCCATTGAACAATGCAGTTCCTTTTGTAAAAGTTATGCGGTTGAAAGTATTGTTGCCTTCAAACGTTACGTTGTTCACGGTTGATGTAGAACTCGGTGAGGAATTCGCCATGTTCACCGTTACAATATTGTAAGTTTTTCCACCGCCCTGAAACACCGCAGCAATATTATTTGTTGTTGAATAAAATTCAATTTCGCTGCTTCCTTCATTCAAGGTTAAAGAACCGGAGTTGGCGATGTTCCAGGCAGCAACCGCGCTGTTAGTTGCTGATGACAAAGCCACTGGACGAAGCTGAATTTTTGAACTTCCCAAAGTTAATGTTCGCGCATCGCTGCCGTTTGACGTAAAACGTTCAAGCGTTATGAGTTTACCATTGGTATTCAGCGAGCCTTTATTCAGCAATAACTGACCTGTAATAAAACTCAAATTAGAATTTAAAACCCAAGAGCCAGAAAGGTGATGCACCTGGATAGAACCACTACCCGCAACCGCCATCGGAATGGACAATGTTTTTGAACCTGCGCCTTCCAAAATGATGCTTCCGTTGTTTGTAAATTTCAAGTCTGCTGCCATAGTGATGTTGCCGGAAACAGAAAGATTTGCAGACAAATTAAATGTGGCTGCGTTGGAACTTTTGTAAGTGTAAGCAGCATCACTGAAATCTAAAGTTGCGCATGAAGCAGAAGTAGTGCAGGTAACAGTTTGCGCAGCAGCAGTAAAAGACAGACGATTGAAAATTACATTATCACCAATACTCGGTGGTTGATTGAAGGCATTGCCCGCGCCACCCGATGTGGATGCCCAATGTTTAAGTTCAGTCCAGTTACCCGAACCGCCAACCCAGTAATATGTTGCCGCATTCGCTCGTGTTCCTGCTACCAGCAGCAACATCCACAACACATACTCCACCCACCGGATGTTTCGTGTTTTTGTAAGGTTCAAGAGTAGATTAGGGTGCATATAATTTTCATAAGGTTCATAAGTGGATTTGTGTGCATATACCCTCCTTATTCGCAGAACGATAAGTTTTGTTTCACTTTTTCAAAATAAATATTTTGGAGGGGGATTTTGATAACTGAACAATCTGTTTTTTGTCTTTGGGCTATAGCCTTTGTTAGATAAGTAACCTGTGGCTACAAGATTTTGTTCATTTGATATTTTATTGAGTATAATCAATAAAATACCTGTTTTTGTATGGATTGTAATTTATACACAATAAAAAATGAAAGTAATTAACCGCCTTCGCTCGTGTCCAATGCTGTTAAGTATTTGTGTCTGTTGTAGAGACACAATATTTTGTGTCTATGATGAGACGTAAAATATTACGTCTCTATGGCAACGGTGATTTCTGTCTTGGCTTGTGCAATGCCATTAAGTCCCTAAAGTCCCACGAAAAAACAAACCAATAAAAAGGGGGAAGCCAAGCGGATTTGTAAATCTGCTTGGCTTGTTCTTGCGTTAGGAATGTGCTACGCTAACATTCGGAACAGCAGAATATTCATAAAACTCATTCATCAGAATTTTTCAGCGCATCCTGCGCATCTTTTAATGCTTTCAGGGCTTTGAGGTAATCGGTTTGAGTGGTGAGGTATTGGTTTGGTGAGAATAACGCGCCATAGTCTTTTACTTTTCCAAGCTGGTCGTAAACAGGCGCAAGGGCTTCATGGCTGAAACCCGTAGTGGAAGATGCAAATTCACGCAGGATACCTGTTTCGGGGTCGAGGGTGAAATTGATGCTGTTTTTATTGCTACCTAACTTTACAGGCAACCAATATACCTCGCCTAATTGCGGGATAGCTTCATAGAAAACCTGAGGCGGCTTGCTGTTGCTGTTAGCATCTTTTTTGGTATCTTCTATGGTCAGCTTGCAGACTAAAGGAATGTTGTATCGCACCCCTGTGATACAGCTTTTGGTTTTATCTTTTGCTTTTTCTTGTGTTGCCTCAGTGGCACAGACAGCTAAATTGTTTTTGGGTTGGCTGCTAAGAACAGTTAGTTTAAGTTGGTAGTGATTGTCTTCTGTTTTTGCATCATTTGGAGTATAACCAGAATCTGTATGTGATTTCAATCCTGTTTTAGCCGATAAAATAAAAACCGACTGTAACTTGTTCAGTTTGGTTGAAGCATCTATAATATCATTAAGCGGAATGATTCGGGTAAAGGTGTCGTTGGCGGATGAGCCTAATAGCTCTGTCATTATCTTCTTCTCCAACGTTTCTAATTGCTTGTAAGCTTCGGAGAGATTATAGTTTTGACTGGCAGATGCTTTGCCGAACAGGATGGCTTCTTTTTGAGCGGCAATGGCTTTCAGCTTTTTTATTGGCTCGCAGGTATTATCCTGTTTCTGATTACTTGTACTTGCTCCGCTACTTCCCTCTGTAAGGGAATGTAGTTTTATTTTTTCACTTACAAGAGTATTTGCCATTCCAGATATAGCATTGCCATTGAAACCCATAGAAAATATATTCAGCACGGCATCGGCAACGGCTGCCGTTGCTTTTATAGCAATGGGTGCGCCTTTGTTTTCAGAAGCTAATTCACCGTTGGTTAATAAGCCGAGGCTGCTCCAAGCCAATTTCAGGTTGCTTTCTACCGCAGGTTTTTTGTCGTTGGCAAATTTTGCAAAGTAGTGTTTAGTTGAATCGGGCACAGTGGTTTTTATCAGGTCTATGCTTAACAGTTGATAAAAGGAAGTATCTTGTTTAGCAAGTTTACCCATTTTATTAAGTATGTCTGTATCTCTGATACAGTCTTCATACTCCCCTTTTTTTATATTCTTCTGAATGTATTTTACCGACAGGTTATATTCGGTTTTGGGGAGATGATAGAAAATACCTTTTTCTTTACTTGGGTTGGCATCTACGGCATTGGTTACCTCTAACTGCAATGTTTTGCATGCAGGTAGTAAGGCTGTAATTGCAAGAAAGTAAATCAGCTTTTTCATAATATTTTATTTTTCGCCTACTCTGTTAATTACCGCTTTTCGGCTTACGCGGTGTTTTGGGAAAATATCTTTTGGTGGCTAAGCTATTGGTTTTTATTTTAAACCCTTCTGATTAAGGATACGATTCATAAATATCTCCCTCAGAATTTTTCCATTTTAATAGAGATGGTGATATAGATAGTATTTCTATTATTAGCTCACCATCGCAACTCAGCATATTGCCTAATAATTGAAGACAATAAACACTCTCATGTGCTACTCCATTTTCATCATAATAATTGTACGTAAATGTTGTTGCCGAAAAAGTGAATACTTCCTCACCGTATTGAGATGGGTGTTTCCAAGGTCCCCATTGAATCAGCTTATCTAAAAGAGACAGACTGTCGGCTGTATAAACAGCATTGATGGTTTTCTTAACGGTGTTACCCAATTCAGGGTGCTTGTAGGTAACATCAAAAGTGAAATTGGTGTTTTGGGTAATGCCGTTGGCGGTGGCTTTAATGGTTTTTTCTCCGTTTGTTTCTATAACTTGTAATTGTATTTTGTTGTTGCTTGCATTGCCTATGCTGAGGTAATCGTGCCGCGCCAAAAAGTTTTTAAACAGGGGAGTTGCTTTAAGTTGCTTTACCGCACCCGAAACAGAGGGCACACCCGAAAACCAGCTTTTCACTTTATCAACGCCCGCATTGAATTTCGCCCAATAGTCTTCAAACTTATTTACCTGCGTTACTATTTTGGTTATGTAATTGTTTTCAGATATATCGGTAGCCTGCAGAGTGCGGTATTTCAGGTTGTCTATCATGTTTACCGCATTGCCCGATGCAAAGCTCAGCGTTCCGTTAAAATCAATTTGCTGCTTAAATTGCCTATATGCTCTATAAGAGCAAATGAATAGCAAAACTGCCCGCCCATCGCTATGGCTACGGTGAAAGCCATCGCTTTGGTAACGGGTGTAGGGATATTAAACAGAGTAGTAAATGCTGTTATTTCACCTGCTATAATAATGGAAGAAGCAACAAACTTCAATCCGGCTTTATACAGATCATCGCCTGCGTCCGATTCGGTTTTGGCGTAAAAGCTGTCGGTAAACGTTATGGTTTCAAGCGGTGCGGTCAGGAACTCATTGTTTTGAATGAAATACGCCACCGCTTTTTTCTCCTCGTCAGATGCGCTTGCCATTGCCTGCGAAAACGCATCCTGCATTTGTTGCAACTCGGTAAGGTTTTGCGCGCTGATGTTCCAATTGTGCTGATTTTTCAGTGTGGTTAGCTGCGTAAGGTTGTCGGTCATTTTCGTTTTAAACTGGTCTATCTTCGGTTGCGGGTCGGCAATGGGCGTGTATGCCGCAATGGTAAACGCAATGGAGTTGCTGCTGAACCGGTCAGTTTCTAAATTCAGCGTATAGCTTCCCGCAGCTTTAAGCGGTATCAGCACCCCGATGCGGTTGCTGTCCATAACGGCAAGATTTACGGTTTCGCCATCTATTTTGGCAATGAGGTTATCAGCCGAAAACTCCTTATCGGCTTGCAGTATGGCAAGCTCCAACGGATTATACTGGCTTTTTGTGAAAGCAAGAGCGGGTTTGCTGTTGTCGTCTTTGTCTTTTTTACAACTGCTTACGGTTGTTACAAACGCTAAGACAATAAGCGCGATGATTGTTTTTTTCATAATTATTTTTGTTTCCGCAAAAGCAAACATTTATCATTCCGTTATCTAATTTTTCATTTGGTTTTTGTTTCCATAAAACGTATCATTGTTTCCGTTACGGAAACTTTATATGGACATCAACTCACTTACAGGCGTAAGAATTAAAGAAGTCAGAAATGAATTAGGAATTAAAGCAGAGGCTTTGGCAGATGAATTGAACATTGCCAAAGGCACATTATCCAAAATAGAAAACGGCAAAGTAAATATCACCTTAGTGCAACTGCAAGCTATCGCAGAAGTGCTGAAAGTTCCCATAAATTCATTGATTGCGTCAGCAGGTGCGCCACTTCAAATCAATAGAGAAAATAAAGATTGCAGCATATTAAACACTGGAACGCTAATCAACAACAGTGACCAAAGTGTAAAAGATATGTTTCAAATGATTTTGGATAAGTTGCGGTAGAAATTCATTATGAATGCAGGTGTAAAATCTGTGTTCTCCGTGTGCTGTTAAATCAATCATTATCTTTGGTGTAAAATTTTTAATCATGTCGGTAGTTTATCATCTTACTGAAAAGGATTTGAATGAAAACTTTTTTCAATCGCTGAAAGCGTTTGTAAAAGGGAAAAAAAATATCCGTATTGAAATAGGAGAAGAACTGGATACTACGGAGTATTTAATGTCTTCCGAAGCAAATAGAAAAATATTACAAGAGTCAATTGCCCAAATAGAGCGCGGGGAAGGGTTGGTGAAAGTGTCTTTAGACGACCTGCGAAAAATGGCAGAATGAAAAGCGTAATTCTCAGCGGGCAGGCGATTCAGGACTTATCGCACTGGAGCAAAAACAATTTAAAACTTCTAAAGAAAATTATTGAACTCATAGATGACACATCGCAAAATCCTTTTTCGGGTTTGGGAAAACCCGAGCCGCTAAAACATGAATGGAAAGGCTATTGGTCGAAAAGAATTACTGACGAACATCGCTTGGTTTACAAAGTAACGGTGCGGCTATTATCATCGCCTCTGCACGTTTTCACTATTCAAAATAGAAAATAATTTCGGTCGCCACTCCCGCCTTCGTCAAACCTGTAAACAGCCTGTGGCTACAACATCAGTTTATTACCCAACAGAATATTTTTTACGCCTATTATTTCATCCACCGAATCCCAAAAAACATGGTATCCGCTGGTGATATAATCTTTTCGCTGAGCGGCAGTAGCTTTCAGCAGTTTTTTACTCCACTTAAGCGGAATGTAAACCACCCGCTCATCGCTTAACACAAAAGCAATTTCATCTTTAATAAATGCCACTTCTTTAATCTTAGGCAATTGCTCAAAATTAACCTCACCGCTTTCTTTACTAACCTTTTTTAAAGTCTTTACAATGCTCATGGAATGTTGTTTGTATCAGTTTATAGTTAGTTAAAATTTCTCGTTCTATCTTTCGTAGCTCAGGTTTTGAAAAGCCAACTGAGTCTGCCAACTCTGCCGTGTTACCGTACTTCAACCAAAACTTGCAAAGTTTGGCTGCATCATCGCCAATATGTATATGTAATGGTTCGTTGCAATCAAAACTTACAAAGTAAAATCTCCATCCATACTTTCTGAAAATTGTTGGCACAAGCTATACGGTTTGGTTTGCTAAAAATACAACTAATTTTTAAAAGAGTACACCATTTTCTCACTCCGCCAACCTCCTGAAATACTGCTCTGTCAGTTGCTTGTAGTAAGGCTTTAGAGAAGGCGGAACGGTTTTGTAAAAATCTGCCTGTTGCTGCTGTTGCTTTAAATATTCTTCGAGCGAAGGCGGCATTTTTCTTTCCTGTTCGTTGCCTGTGCGGCTTTCGCGCTCGGGTTGTTCATCGCGTTGGCGTTGTGCATTTTCAGCTTCCAATAATCTTGTAAAAATATCTTGTTGGCGTTTCAGCATTTCGGTGGTGAGTTGCTTGTTCACCAACTGCGTTTCTGTTTCATTCATTTTCTGAATGGCTTCACCCAAATTGCCTAAGGTATTTTTACCGTCTTTGTTTTGTTCCTGATTCACTTTCTCTAACGCCTTTCTCAACTCCGCCTGCTTTGCCGAAAGCTCCGAAAACTGCTTGCTGAGTTCGCGTTGAAAGCCTTTGTCGCCACCTTTTTGTTGTCCATCGCGTTTCATCATTTCGCCCAATTGGTTGATTTTATCATTCAGTTGCTTTTGCATCTGCGACATATTCGGCATTCCCTTGTTGTTCTTGCCGGGCTTTTTGCAGGCCGCATTGGGCATTCCGTTTTGTGGTTGTTGACTTTCGCTTTC
>CAZSEG010000085.1:12136-14274 GCA_964605875.1 uncultured Chitinophagaceae bacterium | reverse complement strand
ACAAGCTGCGCGACCCCAGCGAATTTCCCGATCCCGATAATGAAAACAAAACAATTCCGGTTGCCGTAACCCGCAGTTTTCACGACCATCTGGAAGAGCAAATCGGCTTGTTGAATTTGTCGGATAAGGAATATCAGATTGCGTTGCATTTAATCGGCAGTATTGAGGATGATGGTTATTTGCGCAGAGATTTAGAAGCTATTGAAGATGATTTGGCTTTTTCGCAAAACATCATTGCAACAAAAGAAGAAGTGAGGGACGCGCTTGATATTGTTCAGCAACTCGACCCGCCCGGTGTGGGTGCGCAAACGCTTAGCGAATGTTTGTTGATTCAGTTATACCGGAAAGAAAATCAAACGCCCGCAACGCAGCTTGCCATCACCATTCTGAAAGACCACTTCGATTTGTTCGCCAAGAAGCATTACGAAAAATTAGAGAAAATATTAAACGTAGATTCCGAAACATTGAAGGCTGCTTTGGAGGAAATCATTCATCTGAATCCGCGACCGGGCAATGCCGTTTCGGAAGGCTCAACGATGGAACATTACGTGATTCCCGATTTTATTTTAGTGAACAGCAGCGGTGAACTTTCGGTTATTTTAAATGCGCGAAATGCGCCCGAATTGCGCATCAGCAACAGCTTCCGCGATATGATGCGCGACTATAAAAATATTGACAAACGCAGCAAAGACCAACGCGAAGCCTTGCAGTTTGTGAAACAAAAAATTGATTCGGCAAGATGGTTTATTGATGCCATCAAACAAAGGCAACACACTTTGCTTTCAACCATGAATTCTATTTTGCATCTGCAATACGAATATTTTTTAACGGGCGATGAAACCCGCCTGCGACCAATGATTTTAAAAGATGTTGCGGAAATTACCCAGTTGGATATTTCAACTATTTCAAGGGTTTCAAACAGTAAATTTGTGCAAACGGAGTTCGGCACTTTTCCTCTGAAATATTTTTTCAGCGAATCTATCACAACCGATTCCGGTGAAGAAGTGAGTACGCGGGAAGTGAAGAAAATTCTTTCGGATATTATCCGTGCAGAAGATAAAAGTAATCCTGTTTCCGATCAGGAACTTACGGATGTTTTAAGAAGTAAAGGTTACAACATTGCCCGCAGAACCGTAGCGAAATACAGGGAGCAGTTTAATATTCCGATTGCGAGAATGAGGAAGGAGATTTGAGTGATGAGTTATGAATGATGAATGGGCTGTTTCATCTTCAAATTTTCAAATTACCGAATCTTCAAATTCTTCAAATCTTCATACTATCATTGTTGCGTAAATCATTAGATGCAATCTGTTTTAATTCTTTTCAAAGTTTTTGCGCAAAGCCTTCGCCTTTCGTTTGAAGAGATAAAGGCTTCGAGGTTGCGTTCTTTTCTTTCTCTGTTAGGAATATCCATTGGCGTGTTGTGTATTGTGAGTGTGCGCACTGCCGTAAATTCTTTAGAGAAAAATATTCAGAATAGTCTTTCCTCGTTTGGTAACGAAGTTTTGTATGTTCAGAAATGGCCCTGGATTTGGTCGGACACCTACCCTTGGTGGCGATACTTCAACCGCCCGAGTGCAAACCCGCGCGAGATGTTGCAATTGAAAGAAAAACTGAATGGCGCGGATGCTTGTGCTACTGTGTCTTACGCGGGCGGAAAAAATGTTTCGGCAGGCGAAAAAGTTGCAGAGCAAACTACAATTGTGGGCACTTCTTTCGACTACAACAAAATCAAAAATCTGGATTTTGCGCAGGGAAGATATTTCACGCAGCAGGAAATTACGGGCAGCGCGCCCGTTGCTTTAATTGGTTCAAATGTGGCTGATTTGTTGTTTCCCGAGTTTACGGAAATTGAAGGCAGGCAAGTGAAAATTGAAGGCACAAAAGTTACCATCATCGGTTTATTGAAAAAAGAAGGCGATGATATTTTCGGCTTCACTTTAGATAATAATGTGGTAGTTCCTTATGGTGTGGTGGGCAATTTTCTGAACCTGTACAATGGCGAAAATGACCCGCTTTTAGCCGTTACTCCAAGAAAAGGAAACACCGTAGATGAATTAAAATTTGAAGTGCGCGGAGCGATGCGCAGCATCCGCAGACTGCCTCCGAATATTGATGATGACTTTGCGGTGAATCAG
>CAZSEG010000085.1:2298-12126 GCA_964605875.1 uncultured Chitinophagaceae bacterium | reverse complement strand
CGAAGGCATAAAAGCATTGTTCGGCATCGTGAATATTGCAGGTTTGATTATCGGTTTGTTTGCCGTGATTGTCGGTGGTTTCGGCATTGCCAACATCATGTTTGTGAGCGTGAAAGAACGCACTTACATCATCGGAATTAAAAAGGCAATCGGAGCAAAACAGATTTATATTTTGCTTGAATTTTTGTTGGAAGCCATTCTGCTTTGCGTGTTGGGCGGCATTGCCGGACTGATTGTTGTAGCAACACTTTTCGGCACATTGCAATGGGTAATGGTAAATATTCTCGAATCGGATTTCAAGTTCTATATCACGGCAGAAAACCTCGCAATCGGAATCGGAATTTCGGTAGTTACAGGAATCATTTCGGGCTTCATTCCTGCATGGAATGCTTCGAGAATGAGACCTGTGGATGCTATAAGAAGTTAATTAAAATCCAATACCGAATCGCAATCCGGGGAAGACTAATGTCTGGCGAACCCTGCGGTCAACCGTAATTGGATTTCCATTTACATCATAAGTAATGTAGCTGTCGTTATACCTTACGTTTTTGAAGTTCATATTCATCAGCAAACTGAAATTTACTTTGCGTTTTGTGTTGAACCTTACACCTAAGCCCGCACCGCCCATCACACCTCCGCGAATGTCCGCAACATCAAAACCTCCGCCAAACGGGAAGCCACCGCCAAAACGCCATGCGTAGCCGCCTTCAAAGGCATAGAAAGGCGTAACGCGGGTTCGCAAAATATCTCCTGAAAAATAAAGATACAGCGGAAGGTAATTACCGCGAAAACCATCACCGCCCATGTTCCTGAAAATCTCAGATGGAGAAGCAATTACAAAATCCGCGCCAATGCCCACGCCCAACTGCGCAAAACGATTGAACCTGTATCCGTTCACAATGCGCACACCGCCCTGCACCGCTTCAATCAATAATTGCGATTGAAAAAAGTAGCCGCGTTTTTTGCGGGGGAATTTTTGGCGCGTAGAGTCATCTTTTAAATGTTTGTAACCATGATTTTGATTGACATAATTTGGTCGCGGTGGTCTTGGAATTTCAATCTTATCTTCTTTGGTAATCTTTTGCAAATCCGCTATGGCAACTGAAAAAATATTGCCCCCAACCGTTTTAATTTTAATGCTTTCACCCGGAATCTGCTCAATAATTATACCCCGATAAACATTACCGTTTTTTAGATAAACTACATCTTCCATTCCTTCCTGAGCAAAAGAATTTTGATTGAAAAAAAATATGGCAGCAAACAATATTGCAACGAGTTTGAAGTAGTTCATAAATTTTATTTTTGGTAACAACGCTTGAAGGTAATCATTGTTGTGTGAATTGTGCAGGAAATGATTACACGGATTTTTTATTTACAGATTTACGGATTGACCATTTACGGATTGTGCAAGCAATGATTACACAAGTGATGTTTTCACCGATTATTTAACCATTTATCATTAACCATTAGCCATTCATAACTCATATCTAACATCTCACGTCTAATGTCTGATATTTTCGCAACTTGCACGCTCATTTCAATATGCCAACGCTGCCAAAAATAAAACTAACCGAGTGTCCGCGCGATGCTATGCAGGGAATAAAGCAATTCATTCCTACCGAAAAAAAGATTGCCTACATCAATCAACTGCTGAAAGTAGGTTATCACTGCATTGACTTCGGCAGCTTTGTTTCGCATGAAGTGATTCCGCAAATGGCAGATACCGCACAAGTATTGAAAGGCTTGGAATTGACTAAAAACAGTACGCCTTTGATAGCCATTATTGCCAACGAACGCGGTGCAGATGATGCCTGTCAGTTTGAGGAGATTAAATATTTAGGGTTTCCTTTTTCGGTGAGCGAAACTTTTCAAAAGCGCAATACCAATTCGGATATTAAAGAAGCAGAAAAGCGCGTAACATATATTTCTAACCTTGCATCAAAACACAACAAAGAAGTTATTCTCTATGTTTCAATGGGTTTTGGCAATCCATACAACGACCCGTACAGCCCCGAAATTGTTGCGGAATGGGTAGAAAAACTTTCGGCTTTCGGCATTAAAGTTTTTATGCTGAGCGATACCATAGGCATAGCAAAACCTAAGATTATTTCTTACCTTTTTTCAACCTTGATACCCGCTTATCCTCAGTTGGAATTTGGCGCACACTTTCATACTGCGCCACATAACTGGAAAGAAAAATTAGATGCCGCTTTTCAAAGTGGGTGTGTCCGTTTTGATGCAGCCATTAAAGGTTTTGGCGGCTGCCCGATGGCTAAAGATGAATTGATTGGCAATATGCCAACCGAAAATCTTCTGAACTATTTTCATCCGCAGGATTTCGGAACAAATTTCAATGTAGCTGAGTTTGAAACCGCACTAAGAATGGCTGTAAATATTTTTCCGAATGAACACTAAGCAACTTCATCAATCGCCTGCAAAATAATTGCGCAAGCCTTTTCTATTTCTTGCTGTCGTATTATCAGTGGCGGAGCAATTCTTAAACAATTTGAAGCGAACAAAAACCAATCGGTAAAAACACCTAACTCAATACAACGGTCAATAATGCGCTTGTTTTGCTCATAGTTTTCAAATTCCAAAGCCATCAGCAAACCTTTTCTGCGCACAGATTTTATTGCCGGA
The DNA here is from genome assembly GCA_964605875.1 of uncultured Chitinophagaceae bacterium. Lineage (GTDB taxonomy): Bacteria > Bacteroidota > Bacteroidia > Chitinophagales > LD1 > UBA7692. The sequence goes on along the minus strand of CAZSEG010000085.1, from coordinate 9,486 downwards.
TGCACTAACAATTTTTCAAAACTCCTCCCCTTTTCTTCTACACTGTCAATCAAATTTTCATCCAACAAAACATTCAACGCAGCCTCACCCGCAGCGCAACAAACCGGATGTCCGCCAAAGGTTGTGATGTGCCCCAACACCGGATTATTGGTAAGCACATTCATAATTTCTTTTGATGAAATAAATGCGCCCAAAGGCATTCCTCCGCCAAATGCTTTTGCGAGCAAAAGAATATCAGGCACAATATCAAAATGCGCAAATGCAAACAGCTTTCCTGTTCTGCCCATGCCTGCCTGAATTTCATCCAAAATCAACAACGCGCCAACTTCATCACAGCGTTTGCGCAACGCTTTCATAAATTCATTTGATGGAACTGTAACGCCACTTTCAGCCTGAATAGTTTCAATAATTACACAAGCTGTTCGGCTCGAAATTTCCTGCAAACCTTCTACTTCGCCATAAATCAATTCTCTTGTATCAGGCAACAGCGGACGATAAGCAGCTTTAAAATATTCATCGCCCATCACGCTCAATGCGCCATGTGTGCTACCGTGATAAGCGTTTTTAAAATGCACCAGTTCGCTTCTGCCTGTATATCGCTTTGCCAATTTCAATGCGCCTTCCGTAGCTTCCGCACCGGAATTTGTGAAGTAAATATTTTGAAGATTTTGCGGCAAATGCTTCGCTAATAAATTTGCATAACGCACCTGTGGCGATTGCACTACTTCGCCATACACCATTAAGTGCATGTGCTGCGCAGTCTGCTGCTGCACGGCTTCTACAATTTTAGGATGGCTATGACCAACATTACAAACACTGATGCCGCTTATCAGGTCAATAATTTTTCTGCCGGATGTGTCGAAGAGATACACGCCTTCTGCCTTTGAAATTTCCAAAAGCAAAGGCGCATCGCTGGTTTGGGCTACGTTGTTTAAAAATATCTGTCGTTGATTTAAGTGCATAAAATTTCAGTTTAAGTCAATCGTCCTGCTTTTCACAAAAGATGTATAATGAATGCGTGAACTAAATCATTTATTCGCAGCCGATTTATTTGAATATAAATTCTGCCCTTCAAAAATCTAAAAACTTTCGGTGGTTTACGGTTCTGCTTCGCTTTATTATGTTCGTTATAGTGTGTTGGGGCGTTGCCTGCGTTATACATTCGCAACTTTCAATCCGCGCCTTTGGTTCGTCACCATTATTCTTTTGGTATTGTTTTTCATCAACAATTTATCGCTGTTCTTTTTCAGACTTGTTGATGAAATTTTTTACCGCAATTATCGCAAAGTTCAAATCAAATCGCCTGTATTTATTATAGCCAACCCGCGAAGCGGCACAACATTTCTGCATAGAATGATGAGCCAAGACAGCAAACGGTTTACCTACATGAAGTTTGCGCACACACTTTTCTGCGCTGCTTCGTTTGTTGACTTTGCCAAGTTTGTAAAGCGAATTGATGACACAATCGGCAGCCCGCTTACAAAATTGCTCAACAGAATAGATGAAAAACTTTATGCGGGATGGGAAGATATTCACGAAATGGGTTTCAATAAAGCCGAAGAAGATGAAGCACTTTTTGCGCAAAGCATGATGAGTTCGGGCATCTTTGTTTTGTTTCCTTTTTTTCATTTAATCAGGAACAATTATATGCTCGACCATGAACCGAAAAGTGTGCGCGAAAACATGATGGAGTTTTATGAAAGTTCGTTGAAACGGTTTGTGTATGCGCGTGATAAGCACAAAACTTATCTTGCCAAAAATGTAAACAGCAGTGGCAGAATTGAAAGTATTCTATCGCGCTTTCCCGATGCGAAAATTATTTTTATTGCCCGAAACCCTTACCGGGCTGTGCCTTCTATGGTAAGTATGTTTTCGTCCATGTATGGATTTCATTCGCCTGCTATGCCAAAAACGCATCCTACCTACAAGCAATGGGCGAATTGCAGCATTGATTTTTTCAAGCATTTTAATGAAGTAAAAAAGACATTGGATGCTTCGCAGTTTTACTCATTGAAATATGATACACTGATAGAAAAACCGAAGGAAACAGTTTTAGATATTTACAATCATTTCGGTTGGGAAGTGAGCAGCGAATTTGCAGCATTGTTAGAAGCGGAATCGCACAGAAATAAAGACTACAAATCAAGCCATGAATATTCACTCGAAGAATTTGGAATAAGCAAAGAAGAAATCACCGGGCAGTTGGCAGAAGTGATAAAAGAGTATGGTTTTGAGGAAGTTTAGTTACTCGGTCTGAGCAAGCAAAATTGTTTTGGGAACTTGTTAGGTTAGCAACAGGCACATCTGCTCTGTTTACATTGCCATTCAACTACATATAAGCAGCCGAAAATAATTATCAAAATCTTTCTCATTCCTTCATCAATTTACTCACGCCAATCAATTTTCCTTTGCTCTCTACCCGCACAAAATAAACACCGCTTGCGTAGCTGCTTACATCTATGCTTGTTTCTAAGTGCATATTTTGTTGGTGTATTTTTTTGCCTGTTACATCCAATACCGTAAGCATTACATCGGGTGCGTATTCTTTAAGGTAAACCACCACGAAACTGTTTGCGGGATTGGGATAAAACCCCACCCCGACCCTCCCCGAAGGGGAGGGAGCAACAGCCGATGCAACGATTGTATCACACGGGCTGCCCTCCAATTTACCCAAGCGGTAATTGGGCATATTGGGTAAACTCGTAGCATTTATTGTATTTACTTGTTGCCCGAAAGGAACAAAATTACAAGCTAATCCAAAGCTGTCAGGCTGATGAATGACATGTAAAGCAGGTATGCCTCCATTGTATGTTGAGAGATAAATTTTTCCATTGGGTGCAAGCTGAGGGCAACTCATCATCCACCCTCCCGGGTCAATCGGGTCATTTAATGAATATACTCCTGTGTGTATGCGTACAGAATCAATATCCTGTTTCCATAAATCATATTGATTTAATTCGAGGCGATTGTTAGCATACAAAAACCTGCCATTGGGCGAAAAGGCTATGCCCATGCCGCCTGATACATCAAAATCAGCATAGTAATTAGGTATTTCAACAGGGTTGGAAAACTCCCCGTTGCATCGGTCAAAATCCATGAGTACAATATTTCCTCTGCCGCTGATAGTAGCGTATTTTGTGCCATCTTCTGAAAATACTGCCTGACCATAAGCAGAAAGCGGCTTACCATCTTTACCAAGAAATTTCGTGCCTATACTTTGAATATAAGCACCACTCCAACCTTTATCAGAAAGCAGAAATTTGTAATAAAGATTACTGTCCACATAGCTGTTTTTAATAATCCACCAATCCCTGCCGTTAGCGTGCTTACAGGCGGTCATTCGGGAGGGGTCTAAACTGATGCCATCTATTAAAACCTCATCTTTTACAACTACTTCGCCTCTGCCTGAATCTCCGCGCATATCTACAATGCTGTACAACAAACGGTTGGGAATATATTCGGCTATACCTTTTACCATTACGGTCGTATCAACAGATGAGAAATGAAAAATCCAATACCAATAAGAATTGCCCGGATGTGGAAGAATGATTGCTCCTTGATAAGAAGCCATCCCGCTTTGTTGAACAACATTCCACATTTTGTTAAACGTAAGCGAGTCTCCATTTTTCATCACCAAACCATCTTTTGTAAACACTCTTGCTCCGTTGGTATAGAACTGTAAAGTGCCGCTTGAATCAGAAATGCAAGCACTCGTTAGATAAATAACTGATGAACCGATAGCTGTATTTGCAAAATCACTCTGACTTGCTTTTGCTATTATTGGGTAACCTCCCGCAGCCCATTCAAAGCCATACTTATCTTGCGCAATGCAAGAAAAAGCTATTACAGACAGCAATACTGCCTGTAATAGCTTCCTTAATATATGTATTCTCTGCAACATCTTATTTAAAAATGTTTAGCTTACCGCTAAGGGTTTCCCCTGCATGGTTAGTTACCTTGTAAAAGTAGATACCTCCTGTTAGGTTGGCAACAGGCACATCCGCTCTGTTTACATTGCCATTCAACTGCATATAAACTGCGTTTTGTCCTAACTGATTTACTAATAATAAAGTTGCTGTTGTCCCTTCTTCAATTAGGTATATCAGTGAAGTGTAGCCCCTTGCAGGATTGGGTGCAAACTGCGCAAAGAAAGGTTTGTTCTCTTTTTGCTGCTTTTCATTTTCTTTCTTATATGCAACTTTTGAAGCCGCACACAATACCTCATTGTCAAAGAAAATTGAGTTATCTATCTGTGCATAGAGTGTTCTTGCGCGGTAAACAGCATCTCCGTCAACGTATGGACAACTGTTTGCTAATGTAAACAAGGCATCTTTTTGTTTTGTGTTGAAACCTTTAAAAGAAGGGTTTAATGTACTCAAATAAATTTCATTAAACAATTGGTGGTTAGCCTCTTGCAAAACGTTTTTATTCAGTAAACTATTCTGGCTTTGCAAATCGGCAAGCATGGCAAGGGCTGAAAGCGAATCTTTTTCTGCGGTGAGCAGCATTTCGCTTTTCAGTTCATCTAATGCTTTCAACCTGCCGTAAGCCGATGCGGTATTGGCGTTGTAAAACGCTTCTAATGCAGCATCTGCGTTGCGCAAATCATAGTCCACTGCTAAACGGTCGAACAAGTTCTTTTGGCTCAGCCACAAAACGCCTTCTTCAAAACCCGCTTCGGCAAAAGCATCGGTGTTGCCCTCTGCAATATCGTGTTCTGTTTGCAAATCATCGGCTGTAAATACAATTCCACCATCTGTTTTATTGTATTGCCCCACAGCACAGGAATAGTTAGTAGGATTTGGGTTACATGCCCAAGTTATAATTTGCCAATTGGTTACGTTTGAGCCATTAGATGAGGGATAATCGGTAGGCTGCACCCTGTAAAATGGCGACAGTTTACCATCGCTGTTAAAGGTATAAGTCATATATCCGCTCGGGTTATTAAAAGGTCCGCCAAACACATTGCCCGCAGGTGAGCTTGTATCGCCTTGCTGCCCAATAATACCCCCACTTCCACTTTGCTTGAGAGTTAATCCATACTTGGTGCTGTTTATCGTATTGTTGCGTACATTACTGCCGTTGCATCCCGCCACAAAGTTAAACCCGTAGCCGATGGTGTTGGCTGTATTGCTGCATACCACGCCCCTGCTGTTGAAAAACTCCACCCCGCTTTTGCGCTTGTTGCTTGTGTAGGCAGGGTATTGCCCGTCATCGTAATCTGCCACATTGCCCGTGAAGGTGTTGCTGTTGATATAAATACTGTCGCAATTGGTACTGTAAACACAAGATTGATTGCCTGTAACTGTTGCTCCCTGCGTTTGATACAAAAAGCAATTTTGCACAAGCGTATTTCTGCAAGTATTTAGCTGCACACAACTTCTGCCACCAAACACGGTATCTTGAAAAATCTGCGTGTTGCTGTTTACTGCATTACTTGTTTCCTGCTGCGAGATGCCGTAAGTATTCCGTGCAAGTCCGCCAATGGCGGGCGTTGGGTTGTTCACCGTAATGTAATTGTTCTGCACTCTGTTTCTGCACCCGGGCGAGTTGTTGATGGTAACACCAAAATCGGTGTTTTCCATACGGGTATTTTTTACATAAAAATTCTGGTTGTAGCCGTTCATGCTCATCACGCCATAATTTACATTTTGCATTTTGTTGTTATCAATATCTGCGTTCATGGCATACATATAAACACCTGTGTCGCAATTTAAAAATGTAGGTGTGGTTGCGGGTGTTACCGCCCCAACAACAGTTTTTATGGTCGCGCTTGCAGGGGAGGAGAAGTAAGGCATCCATGTGTAGCCATAGATGCCTGAACCATAGTATGCAGTTGATCCGTTAAACGCCCTGATATTCCTGAAGTAATTCTGGTTTACGGTGAAATTGCTGAAATAGCCTGCAATGCCACAGTTAAGCCCGTCAAAAGTATTGTGTACATTGCTTGTGTTTCCTATGGTTACATTATCGCACAAGCCCATTAAAATACCTGCATCGGGTCGGTTGCCGCTAAAAGGACTAAGCAGCGGATAGGTGAGCGCATCGTTAGGGTCAAATTTTATGGTGCAACTCTGCATATCAAATGTTGGATTGGTAAGGTTTTGCATTCTTACAGCTACATTATTGCGGTAAAAGCGTGTATTCCATAAGTAACAACCTGCAATACTGTTTTCCAAATATACAGCTTCTTTTGCATCGGCAATCAGCGTGTTATTGTCAGTCCAAAGAAGCCCGCCACCCACCATACGAATGCCTTGCCACATTTCATTGCCACACGCTTGCAAAGTCGAGTTTAAAATCACTAAAAAAGCATTTGTATTGTTAATCGAAGCATTAGAACCAAACGTAAAATTAGGAGTATTGTGAATAGCCCAAAATCCATTGTCAATGGTTAGGACACCGTTCACTACAATTGTTCTGTTTGTTGTAATTATATTACCTGCTCCGCATAAATCGTTGTAGATGGTGCTGAGATTTACATCTCCATAAGTAAGGTTGACAAATTTATATTGCCCGTTGCATTTAGTTAAGTAGCTGTCGCCTTGACAGCAATTAGTAAGGATATTGACAGTTGCGCTTGCCGTTGTGGTACAGCCGCTTACCGGATAGGTTACGGTAACTGTATAAACAGTGGTAGTTGTCGGGGCAACATTGATACTTTGTTGTGTCGAGCTATTAGACCATAAATAAGTTACATTTGGATTCGCAGGAGTAACATTTGCTGTGAGTGTTGCAGAGGATACCCCTAAGCATAAAACCACTGCATTGGGAGTAACTGAAGCAGTAGGCGGACCTATAGGTATCTGTTTTGAAACCGACTTCAAGGTTGGATTTGGGTCATCACAGTAATAGTATTCATAATTAACCGTAATAGTGTATATGCCGGGATCTGCATATATATGGCATAATTGTCCATCAGTATGATGTTGCTCCCAACTTCCATCACCCCAATGAATTATTTTAGAAGTAAAATCGGGGACTTCATTAAAATCAATACATGCTTCTATGTCGTATTGATCTGTACAACTGCTCAGACTTGCAAATGAGAAATCATTTTGAAAGTTTCTGTTATGAACTTCAAATTCAACTTTTGCATTGGTGTAATATTCTGTTGTGCAATTCGGATACCCACCATAACACCGAGATAGCACTGCCGAGTAGCTGCCTACCGGCAGTGAGCCGATA
>CAZSEG010000085.1:0-2288 GCA_964605875.1 uncultured Chitinophagaceae bacterium | reverse complement strand
AATCATCAAAAGTAAAAGGTGAGCCTTGTATATGATTTCCTTGTCCGTCTTTTACTTCCAACACCCAAATGAAGAAGCCCGGAGGATAAGAAGGACTTGTTGAACCGGAGGATCTTGAAGGACCTTCTAACTGTTGGTAATGCATTAGCCGTATTGCTAAATTACTACAATCCTCCCATATCGGATAATACGAAACGGAAGTGCTATAATAAAATGGATCATCATCGGGTGCGGGTTGCAACGCCTCATAATTATGACTGACAGGGCAGCCTGAAAACCTACAACTGTAGCCTGTTGAACTTACAAGTGCATTGTCCAAATTAATCACTTCTAATCTTTTTTCTAAACCCGTATTAGAAAGAAGATATTGAAAAGATAAGATAGTAATTAAGCACACACATATCTTTTTGAAACTAAGTACAAAACTTTTCATAACAAATCAATTTATGAAAATCAACCGTTGGCTATTCCATAGTCAGGTTAATTTCCTGTTTACAAAAACGGGTATTTACATCACCGGTTCTAAGGCAGCAACATTGTTTTTTCTGCATCTGCAACAATGCGTTGCCAATAAAAAATCAAGAACGTTTGAGGATGTGTTTCACAACACATTCAACAACGCGAAACTAAAGCAACATCAACCCCAAACCATGACGAACAATAGCCCAACCCATGACTTTAATCAGTATTGCGTTCAAGCCTTAACAGAAAAATCCCAATCGAAAGACAAAATCAATGTTGAACCTAAATTTTTGAAGGGTCTGCTGCTATGCCGTTTCCGCCAACAACATTGTTTCTGTAGTCCTCCAACAAGCCGAAAATCTTTACTGAAAACGAAGATGCGGCAGCGTAGAAAAGCACCATCGGCATAAAACAAAATAAGCCGCGCTTAAAAGAACTTTCCATCAGCGATTGCAATGTTGCGCCCTGCAATTGTTCATCAATCAACAGGAAAATCAAGGTGTATAACACCAATGAAACAAGAAAATACGCAGGAATTACCAACCAATCTTTTGCAAGATTTTTGTAGTTCGCAACAATAAAAACCACAGGCAACAAGAATGCAACACCATACAAAAAGTAACCCGGAGGACTATCGCCTTGCTGACCAAAACCGAGATAAGCCCACAGATATGCGAAAGCAATTTTAAGTTTTGTAGGTGTAATAAAACTGCCTGCGCCAAACCTTTCGGCAGCAGAGAGATGAAGAGCGTATTTTACATACAAACTCCATGTAAAAAATGGAATCAACACTGCTGCCGCATAAATCAATAACTGTTTCCAACCTTTATTTTTTACGGCAAACCATAACACAATCAATCCACCTGCGGCAGCAAAAGGAATCAAATCCTGACGAAGCCAAAGCGACAATGCAATCATCACACAACTTAATGTGAAATACGAGCGGTCTTTTTCTTTCCACCAGATAAATAAACTTAACGAAGCCCCCGCGATGTATGCAGCAGCAGGCAAATTGCTCAACAACAACGCTGCATGAGAATAAAATTCGGGCGTCCAGCCTAATACTAATGTAAATATTGCTGCGCCAAAAACAGTGATGTATCTGCGCAATGAGAAAAAGAAAATGGTAAGTGTGGCTGCATAAAAGAGAAGCGAAACAATCTTTGGATTATCGCCACCATACAAATAGCAATAGGCAATTGCCGATGGAAACAATGGCGGATAAATACCGCCCGCGCCCTGCAAGCCGACATCATAAAGCGATACATGGATTCTGCCCTCTAAAGCAAACCATATTCCAAGTTTATCGAATGTGCCGATGGCATCGTGTTCGCTGGTGGGCCAATACAAACCTTTCACGGCAATCAGATAAAACAAGCCTGCAAGCGTGGCAAACACCAACAGACTCGCAAGGTCGGGTTGAAGAAATTTTTGTTTCAGTTCATTTGTTTTCGCTTTCAGCCATTGCTCGTAATTGAATCTTTTTACTGCATCAAAATCGGAAAGAATAACAATCAAACCAAGATTGAAAACTGAAAGCAGCGACTGCGAAAACTGAATATGGAATACATCGCACAGCAGCATCCAAAAGCTTTGTAAGCCAATGCCTGTAAGCAATGCGTAGGCAAGCATTTCGATGGATTGAATTTTGACACCCAATTTTTTAAGTATCAACCAACCCGATAAAAACAGTAAGAGTATGCCAAAGAATATACTCATTGGGTATAAGAGTTATTGTAATAAAAATACAAACACACCCCTACCCCATCTTCCCGCTTTACGGGATTTCCGCTCCGCTTCAACAAGAGGGGAAAACAGCCATGCAA
>CAZSEG010000084.1:11554-14369 GCA_964605875.1 uncultured Chitinophagaceae bacterium | reverse complement strand
GCAACGGTATTACAGGTAGAATAGTTGCCTACATCAGTGCTGCGTGGAGAAGATTGAATTTTGAATAAAAAAACAGCACAACATGAAAAAATCAATCTTCATTCTTATCGCCATTGCCAGCGCAGTTCTTTCAGCCTGCACGTTCACGCAGCACGCCACAAAAGTTGTTTCGTGGGTAGAAAAAAATTGCCCAAAAACCGAAGTGCAAAACCCGCTAACGGGCGAAATCAACATTCACTTTGAATGTGATAGCCTTTGGCAAACGCAACGCATCCAAAACAAATGCGAAGCCGCCAACCTGTGCATTGACATCAGCAACGGCAAAATAAGCGGCAACGTGCGTTGTGCCGGTGTTGTGCCGAATCCGTTTTCCCAAATAGAAATCAGAGAACAGAAAACAGAAATCAGAAAATGAAAGTAATCAGTGAAATACAAGTAGGCAGTAGGCAGTCGTTAATCCGCGTAATCATCGCTTGCGTTCAATCTGTAAATAGTCAATCTGTAAATAGTAAATAAAAATGAGTTTCGGAATTAAAAATGTTACGAAGGAAACGCCCAAAGGCGTTCAGCTTGCTTTGCAAATCATTGTGATTATTGGCGGTGTGGCAGCCGTAGCCGTGCAAGCCGCACCCGAAGAAATTATTTCGCTTGCCGTAAAAAATTACGTGCTAACCGTAGGCGCAGCTTGCGCAACTGCGTTGGCTTCTATCGCTTCACTAATCGGAAAAGAAAAACCATGAGAATACAACAAGTTTCAAAAATGCCTGTGTTAGCTATCGTTGCGCTTGTTGCGGCAGTGTTGGTAGTTATATTTTTTATCTACAATAAAAAAGAAAAAAGCAATGGGGTGGAATGATGCAAAATTTGAGTTTACGAGAACCTCAAAAGGTTTAAAGTGCAAAAGGCTCACAGATGATGTGAGCGTGGCAGACCTGAATGAAGATTTATCGGGTATAGATTGCCACTTGAATATTGAAAGTGGCTGGTTGTGGGTTGTTGACCCGAATCATAATAAAGTTTATAAAATCAACGATTATCACTTTAACCGTATTGACGAATTGAAAGAAAAAAAAGAAGTGCTGTTTTCTACAATCAGCATCAAGCCGGATGAATTAAATGATGATTACTAATGAGCATCGAAGAAAAAATAAACGTAGTGTTTCCTTTGCTGTTGAGCGCACTGCTGGCAGCAGGCAGCAACGTTCTTGCCTGGACTGTAAGCATCACAGCCGTGTTGGATGTAGTGCTAAAATCATGCGGCATTTTGGCGGCTGTGGGTTCAATCACCGTTAGTTATTTGAGCTATAAAAAACTGAAAAGGGAAAAATTTTAAAATCAAAACATTAAAAACAATCTCCGAAAGATGAAATTTAACTTTGAATGGGATGAAGGAAATAAACACAAAAGCGTTACCAAACACGGCATTTCAAACATGGAAGCCGAAAGCGTTTGGAGCGACAGGAACAAACTCATTTTTCCATCGTACACCAAGTTTTCAGAAAGTCGCTATCTTTGTATAGGATTAAGCCGTAAAGGCAATTTATTGTCGAACGTTTTTTGTATCAGAAATGAAAAAATCAGAATCATCAGCAGCCGCAAGGCGAACAAAAAGGAAATCCGCATCTATGAGGCGCAGTAGCGGCTATGTGCCTTGTTTACCCGAATATGAAGGCGATGTTAGTCATATATTCAACTTCAATAAGCCAACATCAATGACTGCAATTTTTGAAGCCAATAAAAAGAAAAAAGCTGCCTGAGTTCGGAGACAGGCAACTTTCAAGCCGCGCTTTTCAGTGCGGCTTTTTACACATAAAAAACTGAAAGCGTGAAAACTCCCATCGCTCCCATCGCAGAAACCGCCCTTCAAGCCGGCACAGCACTTTTCAGCATGATAGAAAAAGCCTTGCCAAGCGATTTGGAGCGGCTCGAACGATACAGAGGCAACCTGCCTTTTCGCCTCGCAAGATTACAACGCAAAGTCCTTCGCGCACGGCTGCGCAGCATCAAACAACTGCGCAGGTTTATGAAAAAACACAACCTCACAGAAGCCGATTTGATTAGGTATTTTGAACTGACGGAAAAACTCCGCGCCCCTGCGCCTCTCCGTGAAACACAAATCTCTTTACCTTGACTGTGAAACACCGCTCCCCTTCGCTCAATTGTTGCACAAGATTTTTAAAGGGTGGAGGTGTTTTGTAGGGTAGTTAAGCTGCTGCTGCGTATATCATTTCCAAGTCTTTCACAACGCGCGTAACGCCAACGCGGGCGTAGCATTGTTCGGTGATTAAAGTGTTAGAGTGTCCCATCATTTTGCTGACGGTTTCAATAGGGCAATGCCTATCTAACATTAGTTGCCCAAATGTTTTTCTCGCAACATGCGAGGTGATATGCTTTTCTATTTTCAAAGAGGCAGCGATTTCTTTCAGGTGAAGATTATACCAGTAGTTAGCCTGTTTCGGCATTTTGAAATTGTGAGCCGCAAGCAACGCCAACGCTTTGGCGTTTAGCGGTGTAATAAACTCCGTGCCTGTTTTTCGTCTTGAGCTATGCCAGTATTGTTTTCCGTTATACACTTTAACATCAGCAATGTTAAAGTGCATCGCATCGTAGTGTGATGCGCCTGTATATGCTTGAAACAGAAAAAGCGTTTTTGTTTTTTCAAGCACCTCTCTTTCGGGTGTGAAATTTTCAAACTGTAAAAGTTCCGCCTCTGTAAGTGAAATCAGCGGTTTATTTTTTAGTTTCGGCAACTTTAAAATCATCATCGGATTTTTGCGAATCCACCCCATCCCGTGCGCAAAACGCAACACCCGCC
>CAZSEG010000084.1:0-11544 GCA_964605875.1 uncultured Chitinophagaceae bacterium | reverse complement strand
CCCGCCCGATAAGGTAAAACCTGTTACACAGCGCGGATTTCGTTGTACCGTTTTCAACTAAATAGTTGGCGAATTTATTAAGGTGTTGAATTTTTATTTTGTTCACAAACTCCAATTTATACAACTGCGAAAACAGTTTATACGTGTTGATGAACTCTTTCTCGTTTCGGTAAGACAGGTTGTAATTAGCCGCCATCTTGGTAATGGCTGTTGCAATAGTGATGGGCATTTTTTTAATTTTGCTCATGGAATACGTGTTTGTTTTAAAATAGTTGCAAAAACGCCCCTCTGAAACCCGCGCTACGCTTAGTTTGGTGTCCTATGTGGTTTAAAACATTCATAAAACTATATTGTCAATTAAACGAACACTACCCACATTTGCCGCAATCAAAGCTACCAAAGGGCTTTTGCCTATCTTTTGCTTTTCTGCAAGTGTAACAGCATCGCGTACTTTCAGATATTCCAATCCTATCGCGCTGAATTTTGAAAGCCTTTTTTCGCCTGCTTCTTCCAATGCTTTTACTGTAAATGCTGCACCGCTTTTGCGCAGCGCATACACTTTTCTTTTTAAATAAAAAAGTGTTTTACTCAATTCCACCGCCACTGCCCGTGCTTTTTTATCCAAACGCACATTGCGCGAACTCATGGCAAGTCCATCGGCTTCGCGCTTGGTGGGGCATTTAATCAGCTTGGTTTTCAGCTTGCGCACTTTTATCATTTCGCCTACAATCAACGCCTGCTGAAAATCCTTCAAACCCATATAAAGATTATCGGGCTGCACCGCCAGCAGCAGCTTTTCAACTATCTGCGCCATGCCGTCAAAATGTCCCGGGCGAAATTCACCCTCCAAAGTTTCAGCCATGAAACCAAAATCTATTTTATCGGTAATAGAAAAACCATTGGGATACATTTCCTTTACCGAAGGCAAAAACAATATATCGCAGTGCGCCTTTTGCAGCATTTCGGTGTCTTTTTCAATCGTTATCGGATATTTCGCCAAATCTTCCTTGTTATTGAACTGTGTGGGGTTCACAAAAATGCTTGTTACGACCACTTCATTTTGCCGTTTTGCCTGTTTTACGAGGTTTAAATGCCCCGAATGAAGCGCACCCATCGTTGGCACGAAACCAATTTTTTTGCCGTCTTTTCTTTTTTTATCTAACTCTGAAACAAGCTGTTTTATATTATTTATAGTTATCATGTAGTGGTTGTTTGAATACTTTTTTGCATTTTCCTTTGGAATTGTTCGGTTAATTATTAGTATCTTTGTAGCCCGTTTAGAAAAGACGGAACGTTCTTACGCTTTATTGTTCACAAAAATCAAATGTCAAATATGGAAAAAAAGCGCATCCTGATTATTACGCAGGAAATGGACCCTTACATCAACCTCACAGAGGCATCAAAAATCATCAATGAGCTACCCAAGCACATTTTAGAAAACGGAAACGAAATCCGTGTACTGATGCCGAAATTCGGAAATATTAATGAGAGAAGACACCGCTTGCACGAAGTAGTTCGTTTGAGTGGTATCAATGTCATTATTAATGACGAAGATTACCCGTTGGTAATTAAAGTGGCTTCGTTACCGGGCGCCCGCTTGCAGGTTTATTTCTTAGACAACGAAGATTTCTTCAAACGCAAATCGGTTTTTGAAGATGAAAACAACAACTTTTACGAAGACAACAGCGACCGCATGGTGTTTTTCTGCAAAGGTTCATTGGAAACAGTTCGTAAATTCGGTTGGGCTCCCGACATTATCCACTGCGTGGGTTGGATGACCAGTTTGATTCCGATGTATCTGAAAACCACTTACAAGGACGATCCTGTTTTTGCTAACGCAAAAGTGGTTTACACCGTTTACAAAAACGATTTCCCCGAAAAACTGAACAGCACTTTTGCCACTCAGTTGAAAATCAGCGATGATATTACAACCAAGCATGTTGATTTCTTTAAAGAAGGCGACAATGCAAGTTTGCTGATTGGCGGAACTGAATTTGCCGATGCGCTTATCGTAAACGATGAAGTGCTGAACGATAAAGTTCAGAAGCACGTGAAAAAAACGAAGAAGCCAACGCTCAACATGAATTTGGGCACAGGCACGGTTCAAGAGTTGAACGAATTTTTCTACAACGTGATGGCTAACTGAAAAGAACTCACAAAAGGTTAGCGCAAGCGCAATAAAATATTTAGTGTTGCACTGCGTTAAACTTGAATTAAAAAAGACAACACTTGAATAAGAGGTTATCAGATATTGCAGTGGGCGTTTTGCTCGCTGCAATTTTTTTTGGGGTGGCAGGTTGCAAAGACCCCGTAATTACCGACACTTCGCTGCTCACCGGAGATGATGAATTGTTGTTGGGTACTTCGGATACCATCAGCGTAAACAGTTATTTGCTGCGCGAAAATCCCATCAGAAGCAGCGGAGTTGGCGGAGGCATTTTGGGCAGCAGCACCGATCCTGTGGCGGGTACAAGTTATGGCAGTTTCTATGCTAATTTTCGCACCACTACCAACAACATCAACTTTGGCGAAAATCTTCAATTAGATTCGGTGGTGCTGGCGTTCAGATACCGTGCGAAATACGGCAATTTTACACACCCCGTTGGCATCAGCGTTTATGAATTAGGCGAAAGCATCAGCACGAATGAATATTATACCAATTCAAGTTTTGGCGTGCAGGTTCCGCCTGTTGGTCAATTGAATAGTTTTGTGCCAAACACAACCGATAGCACACACGTTTACGGCTTAACCTATTCACCGCAAATGCGCATCAGGCTTTCCAATGATTTCGGTAATAAATTGCTTCATGCAGATACCAACAATCTTGCCAATCCAAGCACGTTTTTGAATTATATGAAAGGCTTGTACATCGCCACGCAAACGGGCGCACCCGGCAATGGTTTTGTGGCATTGGATTTGTATTCGGGGCAAACGGGCATTTTGCTTTATTACCGCAACAGCGCGAATGATTCTTTGGTGTACAACTTCCCTATTTCAAGTTCGGGACAAACTGTAAATCGCTTTGAACACAGCTTTACAAACTCATTGACGGATAATTTTCTGAACAATAATCCAAGCGAAACTGACACCATTTTGCCCGTGCTTTCGGCAGGCGGCACAAAAGCAAAACTTACTTTTCCTTCATTAGATTCTTTGCCTAAAAACATTGCCATAAACAAGGCTGAAATCATTCTGCCAATTTCAACGGTTTACGGTCAGTACGATTCAATATTTACTCCACCGTCAAAAATAAATTTGGTGCGCCTGGATAATTCCGGCACGGAAGTGAACGATACTGAATTTGCAAACGGCAATTTAGAAACCGTAACCATCAATGGCGAAACAGTAAAACGCTACCGCATCAACATCACTTTGTATCTTCAAAAATTTCTGAAAGGAACTTTTCAAAACAATGCCTTGATTTTAAAAACTCCCGATGCAAACGGTGAGCGGTTTGTGCTTTCAAATGCTACCGATAAAAATCATAAAATTGCTTTGAAAATTATTTATACTAAACTATAAAAAGTTATGTGCGGAATTGTTGCTTACATCGGTCATCGCGAGGCTTATCCGATATTGATTAAAGGCTTGAAAAGATTGGAATATCGCGGCTACGACAGCGCGGGAATCGCCTTACTGAACGGCAGCCTGAACATCTATAAAAAGCAAGGAAAAGTTGCCGGTTTGGAAGAAGCAACTGCCGGTAAAGATGTGAGTGGTTCATTGGGAATGGGGCATACCCGTTGGGCAACGCATGGCGAACCAAACGATAAAAACAGTCATCCGCATCTTTCTCAATCGGGCGAAATTGCCATTATTCATAATGGCATTATCGAGAATTATGCAACGCTCAAAGAGGAGCTTGAAAATCGCGGGCACACTTTTAAAAGCGATACGGACACGGAAGTTTTAGTCCACCTTATCGAAGAAATTAAGCAGCAGGAAAATTGCTCGCTGGAAGAGGCTGTGCGGCTTGCGTTGAATGAAGTTGTGGGCGCGTATGCCATCGTTATTATTTCGCGCAATGACCCTACTAAACTGATTGGTGCAAGAAAAGGCAGTCCTTTAGTTGTGGGAATTGGCGAAGAAGGCGAATATTTTATGGCAAGTGATGCCACGCCAATTATTGAATACACACGCAAAGTTACTTACTTGGAAGACGGTGAAATTGCCTACATCCGCGATAAAGAACTTACTATTCGCAATATCGCAAACGAAGAGATTTCACCTTTTATTCAACAGTTGGAAATGAATCTGGAAGCCATTGAAAAAGGTGGCTATCCGCATTTCATGCTGAAAGAAATTCATGAGCAACCGCGTTCCATCAGCGACAGTATTCGCGGGCGTTTCGACCCGATAACGGGCGATTTTGCCATGCGCAGTTTGAAAGAATATGAGCATAAAATCAAAAACCTGAATCGCATCATTATTGTCGGCTGCGGCACTTCGTGGCACGCGGGTTTGGTGGGCGAATATTTGTTTGAAGATTTGGCACGTATTCCTGTTGAAGTGGAATATGCCAGCGAGTTCCGCTATCGCAATCCAATCATCAACGAAGATGATTTGGTGATTGCCATTTCGCAAAGCGGTGAAACTGCCGATACCTTAGAAGCCATGCGCATTGCCAAAGAGCGCGGTGCTACGGTTTTCGGTTTGTGTAATGTGGTGGGCTCTTCTATTCCGCGATTAAGTCATGCAGGCGCATACACACACGCAGGTCCTGAAATTGGCGTTGCATCCACGAAGGCTTTCACCGCGCAGGTTTCTATCCTTACGCTTTGGGCTTTGGCGTTTGGTGAATTGCAGGGGCGCGTTACCAAAAACGAATTACGCACACGCATGGCGGAGTTGGAAACTATTCCTGCCAAAGTGGAGAAGATTTTAAAATACGAGCCGCAAATCGTTGAGATTGCCGAGCGGTTTAAAGACGCGCTTAACTTTTTGTTTTTAGGAAGGGGTTACGCTTTTCCTGTTGCGTTGGAAGGCGCGTTGAAGCTGAAAGAGATTTCGTACATCCATGCCGAAGGCTATCCTGCGGCAGAAATGAAGCACGGACCAATTGCCCTGATTGACGAAAAAATGCCTGTTGTTGTAATTGCAACCAAGAGCGCGAATTACGAAAAAGTGGTGAGCGGCATTCAGGAGGTGAAAGCAAGAAAGGGCATTGTGATTGCAATTGTCAGCGAAGGAGATACCAAAATTTCTACCATGGTGGATTACTCCATCGAAATTCCTGTGGTGAGCGATTTCTTAGAGCCTTTGCTTTCTACCATTCCATTGCAGTTGCTTTCGTATCACATTGCCGTGTTGCGTGGTTGCAATGTTGACCAGCCAAGGAATCTGGCGAAGAGTGTAACAGTGGAGTAACGTTCTACACAAAAAACTTTTCGTAAAACATCATTGCGTTTTTGTGCATGATGCGTTCAACAATTTGCTGCGGTGTTTGATTGAACCAAAGTTCTTTTTTGTATTTGGTTTCTTCTAAAAATGCAATTAAATCATTTTGAAACAATGGAAGTTTGGCTGATGATTCGTAAGGATCCATGTGCGTAATCGTGCCGTCAAAATCAGTGCCGAGCGCAACAACTTTCCATGCAGTTTTATTGCCTATTGCTTTGATGATTTGAAACACATTATCCAAAAATAATTTTGCGTAAGCCTTGCGTTGCTGCGCTGTATCGCTGATGGCAGTAATTTTTTTCACTTCATTAAATCCGCCCAACATTCCCTTATCCACCATCAAGCCGATGATGCCTTGCGACTGGTGTATAATGCGAATTTCTTCATCAGAAATATTGATGCTCCAGTTGTAGAGGCGGCTGTTTTTTGCCTTGCTTGCAATGTCTTTTTCTTTAATGGATTGCTCCATTGTTTCAAAACCGCCAATGCCCGTGTGGCTGCAAACAACCGGAATAATATCGTGCGGATTGAGATGATTGTAGGTGGCAATGAAGTTGTAATATTCTTTACGTGCAGCTACACTCGTATGCTTAGTGTCAATCAAAATGCGCTTGCCGTTTTCTTTACTTAAAAATTGACGAATAGTGTGCCAGCCCGCTTCGGTTATTCCCGTATCTTTTCCTTTTGCCTGCGTGATAAGCCTGTTGATTGGCGGCTTGAATGTGGTGGAATGTCCGCTGAGTTGATTCCAAAAGTGATGCGCAAGATTGATGGTGAACGGAGGATATTTCCACTGTTTGATAGTGGCAACATTTTGCGTAATTAAATCCGTAAGTTGTTGATTGGAAAGTTGCTCTCCGCTGCTGTTTCCCGTACCCAAAGCGTGTGCGCCTTCAATGCTTATGATACCGATAAGGGTGTTTTCTTTTTTCAATGCGGCTTGCAGTTCTTTGTAGCTGTTCACCAACACAAATTCGTGCTTGCCATCGGGACTTTTGCCTATGGCTTTTTCAATGAAATTGTATTCATTAAGCAAGTCGTTGAAGTAATCGTCATGCGCCATCATGTATTTGATGCGTTCGGCATCATAACCTGTAATCACCTCGTGCATGATGTTGATTCTGTTTTTGCCGATGATGCTTTTCGACACTTTGTTCAGGTGTAAAAAACCACGCTCAACAGGATAAAGAGAAATATTAAACACACGCACATTGCCTTCTGCCTGTTTGTAGAAATTGGTTTGCGATTCCTTAAAAATTTGCGTGGATTGCCTGCCGATTGTTTGCGCAAATTTGCTTTCAATTTTGTGCGTGATATTTTCCCAAAGGTTTTTTTCGGGCTTATCTTTTCCCGAATTAAAAGCCTTTAAATTAGGATGGCAGTGAAGATCAACGGTAAGCATTTTGCAGAATTGTTTTGTGGGATAAGATTAACGTAGTTGCCGATAATATTACAACTATAAAATTTTAACCACATAGATACATAGTTGAGAGGTGGGAGGTGAGTGTTGAGTGGTTGTTTTGGCTATGTAAACTTTAGTCTTTTTTATTTCCCACAGAGTACCCAAAGAACACAAGGTGTTTGCTTGCGCAAACAATGGTTTGGCGCAAAGGCGCAAAGCATTTCATCACCACTCATAACTCATCTCTCATAATTATCACAACTATGTATCTATGGGGATAAATAATGTAGTCGGGTGTATGACAAATTACATCCCTAAAACCCGCCCTGCAAAAACGTTCTTCTTCTTGTAAGTTTCAAATCCTGCAACACGCTTGATTTTACTTTCAGTTCAATAAGGAATTGCTGATACTGAACAGGAAAAGCCGTCCAGTTAAAACTGAGTTCCCAGCAGTGCAGGTTGCGGATAACCGTGAGGTTGGTGAGCGAAGGCAATTTTTGCACAAAATCAAAGCCTGTGTTTACGGCAAATTTCCAGTTGGGCGTAAGGTTAAAATCGCCCTGCACGCGCAGCGACTGCGTGGTTAAAATAGTGTCGGGGTTGTCAATGCTGCCGCGCGAAATATTGAAGTTGTAGGCAAGGTTCAGCGTCCATGGGATGTTGAAATCGTAATAGTCATCGGGGTTCAGCGACACATAATCACTCATCATGCGCGGAGGCGGAGGAGCTGCAACCGCGCCCGATTTCGATTTGCCCTGAAAGGTTGCGTTCAAAGCAAAATTGGCGGAAGCAAAACGCAGCAACTGCCCTGTTTTGGTGTAATAAAAAGTATTGATTTTTTGGCTGGTGGAATCGGTGGCGTAAGGGTCTAAAACAAAACGGAAATTCAAAGAAAGATTGTTGAGAATGCGCGAATTGCCTTCAAAAACAAATGGTTGCAGGCGCAGCGAGTCGGCAAGAAAATTGTACCCGCCACTGATGTTGAATTGTTCTAAAATGCCAAGAACTTGCGTGTTGGTAGCCGTATCTTTTTTAGAAAAAGTTTTTACATCAAAGTTGTTGTTCAATGCAAAACTCAAAGTACCCACTTGCCCCTGACCGGGCACGCCATACATTCCATACGCGGGCATTTCGTAAGGCGAGTAGCGCGTGGTAACACCTTCTACGTTAGACGATTGAACAGTCTTGTAGTAATTCCAGCGGCTGCCGCCAAAATCGGGGCGATAGTCGAATGAAATGGAAGGTTTAAAAATATGGCGAATGGCTTTTACATACTTTCCTTTAAAGTTGAAAATACCTGTAACCACCGTGCTTAATGAACCGCGCACACCAAAGTCGCGCACGCCATAAAAACCGTGACTTGTGTCGCGTACAAACGAACCATTGAGCGTGTCAATTTTATTGGTGGAAGGATTGAAAACGTATGTTGTGTCGCTGTTCCACCGCTTGTCTTCTTTTTGAAAATACCATCGCTCCTGATAATTAAACGAAGGATCGAAGTTGAAATATTTGAAGAAAGTAATTGGCGCATTCACCGAAAAAGTTTGGTTGATACCATATTTCAAATCTTTGGTAAAAGTTTGCTTGCGCAGAAAAAGCGAATCGTAGGTAGAAACAAAACCCTTTGCCTCAAAGCCGTAAGTAAAGCCGATATTTTCGTACCACTTGGGCACACTCGTAGAAACTTTTGATTTAAAAGGATTGATGCGCGAAACGCTCAAACGTAAAACAGGAAAGGTGATGTTCATTCTTTTGGTTAAAAGATTTTGGTCGTGGTTGAAGTTGAGCGAAAGCGAAACAGGCTTGCCCGGAAATATGCGCGAATACGCCACAGCCGAAGTAAACTGCGTTTGCAACAAGCGCGAATCTGTTATCAATGAAGAGGCATAAAAGTTGCTCGACTGTGCATTGATGTTGATGGAAAAGTTTGAGTTGGGAATGCTTTTTGGGTCTTGCGTGTGACTCCAGTTAAAAGCAAATGCGTTGGTTGCTTTTGCACCCGGCAGGTCGGGGTCTTGCGGTTGGGTGCGATAGTAAGAAATTGCAAATGTGCCATTCACTTTATAGTTTACTTTATACTGCGAACCCACGCTTACGCCAAATGTTCCGTTGGTGAAAACATCGCCCGTAAACTTGAGGTTGAAGTAATCGTTTACCGCCCAAAAATAGCCGCCTTCGCGCAGGAAAAAACCATAACCGTTAGCATTGCCCGGCTTTGGAATAATGATGCCGGAACGCTTTCCCTGCTTTGCCGGAAAAATTCCAAACGGGATAAACAAAGGCGTTGGCGCACCGCCAATCACCAAATTCGCGGGACCCGTAACCAACACTTTATTGGGAACAACTTTTACCTTTCTTGATTGAAAATAATAGTGCGGATGGTCTAAGTTGCAGGTAGTGTATTTGGCGCGCAGGCTGTACCATTCGTCATATTCGTTGCGCTTTACGGCTTCGCTGTGGATGAAGGCTTCGCCCTCTTGGGTGATTACATCAAAAATCTTTCCGCGCTTGGTTTTAAAGTTGTAAGCCATGCGCCCCGCGCGATATTCTTTGCCTGATTCTGTAAACACCGGCTTGCCTTCAATTTCGCCCGTAGAATCATTTACCAAACCGCCTGCCGCAAGCGTGAAGGTTGTCCAGTCAAATTCCACCGAATCGGCATTCATCTGCATGGCTTCATATTTCAAATCGGCTTTGTTGTACAGGTACATTTTGCGCGTGTCTAAATCATACACAATCGAATCGTCTGCCGAATAAGTGATGGGCGTTTTTATTTCGCTGTCGGCAAATTTCAATGAAACCGAATCTACTTTTTGCGCAGTGGAATCCGTTGCTACGTTTAATGAATCAATTGCTTTTTGAGTGGTGTCTGCAATGCCCGTCAAGCCAATTTTATTGCCAATGTTGCGTTCTTTGTTTTGGGCGTTGGTTTCGTTTGTGAGGAAGAAGAAAATGAGAAACGAGCCGCAAGTAACGAGTTGCGCGTTGCGGGTAATACACTTTAACGCCCCCGCAACTCGCAACCCGCAACCCGCAACGGTGATTTTGCATAAAATAGACACTGCCACACCGATAGTGGAACAGAAACATTTCAGAATTTCCCGATAAGTATATTTTTGAAGTCGCTTGATGAGAATTTACTTTATGGAGCGTCAAAACTAAGAATTCAATAAAACGTGCGGTACATAGTTATATTATCCTTGCTGTTAATAGTGGCAAAATATAACACAAAACAGCATGGACTGTCAGAATAATGAAAAGGAAGTTTTATCCCATTATACCAACACTAATTCGGAAATTTGAAATTCAAGCAATGATGCCTTCGTGAGCCATCCTTTGAGTTTGTTTTTTTGTTCCAAACTCAAACTTAACCCTTGGGAAGCTCTCTCTTTAAATACCAACTTGGGTTAGATATATTTATTTTCGATATTTATGTTGAAACCTGAAATAATATTTACTCTCGCAACGCATGAGGAAAAAGAGGTGATTTTAATTCGCTTTCCGTATAACAAGACATTGACAGAGCGGGTTAAAAAACTTCCGGGCGCAAGATGGAGCGGTGCTTTAAAAACATGGTATGTGCCGGATAATAAGCACTATCGCGAAAAATTTAAGTTGCCCGTTAAAAGCACACTAAAGGAAATGTTAATGAATATTCACGAAGTAAATCAGCCCGCCATGATTAAGATGGTTGAAGAACTGGAATTGAAAGCATATAGCCCCAATACCATTAAAACCTACCGAAACGAATTTGCGCAACTTTTAAAATTGCTGAAAAATTATCCCGTGAACGATTTGAGTGTTGAAAGGCTGCGGGGATATTTTCTTTATTGCATAAAAGAGTTGAAGCTGACAGAAAACCAAATTCACAGCCGCTTTAATGCCGTGAAATTTTATTTTGAAAAAGTATTGAAGCGCGACAGGTTCCTGATGGAAATTCCGCGCCCGCAGAAGCCATCGCAACTACCGAAAGTGATTAACGCGAACGACATCAAAAAAATGTTTTCGGTTGTGGAAAACATAAAGCACCGGTTGATGCTGAAACTTTGCTACGGAATGGGTCTGCGCGTTTCGGAAATCGTGAACCTGAAAATAACGGACATTGACGGGAAAAGTATGCAGGTGTTCATTGAGCGGGCAAAAGGTAAGAAAGACCGCTATGTGAATTTGCCCGAAAGCATTTTGCTGGAACTGCGCGAATATTACAAGCAGTATAAGCCAAAAAAATATTTGTTTGAAGGGCAGTTTGAAGGGAAATACAGCATACGCAGCGCACAAAAAGTTTTTAAAAATGCACTGACGAAAGCAAAAATCAACAAAACAGTTGGCATACACAGTCTGCGACACAGTTATGCCACGCACCTGCTCGAAGCAGGAACAGACATCAGCTACATACAAAAACTGCTTGGACATAATGACATCAAAACCACCTCAATTTATACGCAAGTTGGCAAGCAGGATTTGAAGAAAATAAAAAGTCCGTTAGACAATATGTAGGTGCGTATTTTGTATATCCGAAATTATCCTACACAGGTTCGTATTTCGTATATTCAAAGTAGCGTAAGTTGTTTGCTGTCAATGAGATTAGGTGTTTTTGAGCATAAATTTGGAAATGTGTGGAGGTGCGTGTATTTTTGAGTTAGCTGCAACTCTTGGGGACACAGCACATCAACATAACTGACAAGAAATGAACGACAACCAACAGGACAATAAATCACTTTCGACAATCCCACAAAGCGGAC
>CAZSEG010000083.1:7839-14381 GCA_964605875.1 uncultured Chitinophagaceae bacterium | reverse complement strand
CCGAGAAAAACAACTTGCTGGATGCACAACCCGAGTTGGTAAACACCGACCCTTACGGTGATGGCTGGATGATTAAAATTGAATTAAGCAATCCTGCCGATTTAGATTCGCTGATGGATGCGGAGGCTTACAAAGCGCACATCGGAGCGTAAATTCATTTAACCACGAATACACGAATAACAGCCATTGTGTTTTTGTATTATTCGTGTATTCATGGTTAGATTTTATGTTGGCGCAGCGCATCCCGAAGAACAGATAAACGGGATTTAAAATTACTTCATTTTTATGCTTTGAGTACGCCTTTTATCGGAAGTTGATTAAGTTTTTGTCATTTTAACCTATAAACTCTATCAGTTTTGTAGAATAAAAAATTATTGCTTACTCTTGCATCCATATATTAAACAGGTTTTATGTCTTTATCAACAACCGATTTATCTTATGGCAGAGTAAACGAAACAGCAATTCGTTTTATTGGCGGCTTTGTGGCATTGCTTACCGTTGCCGCCATTGCCACCAAAATATTCTGGATACCGCTTTATCTCGCCATTGATTTTTTCTTTCGCGCATTCACCGACATTAAACCGCCATTGGGCTTGCTGGCAAAGTTCATCACCGAAAAATTGCAGCTTAACCCGAAATGGATTTTTGCTCCACCCAAAAAATTTGCGGCATTGGTAGGTTTTATTTTTTCCGTTGCCATCACAATTTTATTGTTGCTGCAATTGGATGTTGCAGCGTTGGCAGTTGCTTCCGTTCTTTTGATATGCGCAATTTTAGAATCTGCTTTTGGCATTTGTGTGGGTTGCTATTTCTACGATTGGTTTGTTGCTCCATTGAGAAACAGATGGAAACAGTAAACTGCTTTTATATCAAAAAATATTCCGTCTTGTGATACAGATGGATTTATGCAAATTCACATCACTGCATCAAACACTTGTAACTAATTGTTGCTTTTGATATTGCTCATTCAGTGAAACCACTTTCATTTTCGGCATCACTAATTTTCCAAAATAATCAGCCTCTTCTATCAGTGGAAAGCCCGAATGAATAAATGCACGAAAGCCAATATCCATGTATTCATGAAGTTTCGATGCAACTTGTTCGCCACTGCCTACTAACGCGCTGCCGCAACCCGAAAAAACTTTACCGACAGAACTCCAAACCAATGGCTCGATAAAGCCTTCGCTATCTGCATTTTTGCGCAATTCATCTTGCCGGAAAACTCCGTAAGAAGCCGCATCCTGATGTTTGGCGCGAATGTTGAATGCCTCTTGTTCATCTAATTTTGAAAGCAATTTTTTTGAATAAGCGCGCGCTTCATTTTCTGTTTCGCGCACTATGATATGAATGCGCAAACCAAAGTCAATCACACGACCATATTTATATGCCAGCTCCGAAACTTCTTCGATGGTTTGGCGCATCATTTCCTTTTTCTCTGGCCACATCAAATACACATCGGCATACTTTGCAGCTACTTCTTTTGCTTCTTTAGAAATTCCTCCGAAATAAATCAGCGGACGTTTATTGTATTTTGTTTTTGCAGGCGCAGAATCTAAATGCAGTTGGTAGTGTTCTCCGTCAAAATGAATTTCATTTCTCTCCCAACCTTGAATTAAAATATCCAAAATTTCTGCCGTGCGGTCGTAGCGAATTTTCGGGCTGTCTTTTCTTCCCGGATAATCCGATGAAATCGCATTGATTATGAATCTTCCTTTGGCGGTTTGGTCGAGCGTGCTTAACATTCTTGATAATGTTGTGGGGTAAATTTCGCCCATGCGCAGCGCAACAATCGTGCTGATATTTTGGGTGAAAGGTTGCGCGGCTGTGGCGAAGGCAAGCGGATCCATTCCGGTATCGTAAGCGGTGGGTAACAATGCTGCTTTGAAACCGTTTCTATCGGCTGTTTGCAGAATATTGAGGCAATGTTCGTAAGTGCTGGCGCGGGTTTTGTCGCGCTCGCCAAGATAGGCGGTATCGCCATCGCTCATGTCGCAAAACCATGAAATTTCGGCTACTTGTTCAGTCGTTTTAATGTTCACTTAAAAAGAAATTTTACGCAAGAATAAATAATTCTCTACTAATTCGATAGAGTTAATATATTCGCACTTCATTTTTCATTTTAAAAACCAAAAAAATATGGCAACTTTAAGATTGGGCGACATCGCACCGGACTTTACCGCACAAACATCAGAAGGCGAAATTAAATTTCACGAATGGCTTGGAAACGGCTGGGGGGTTTTGTTTTCTCACCCCGCAGATTTTACACCTGTTTGTACTACCGAATTGGGTACAGCAGCAAAACTGAAAGGCGAGTTTGACAAACGCAATGCGAAAATTATTGCCCTGAGCGTTGACCCGGTTGAGTCGCACAAATTATGGATTAACGACATCAACGAAACACAGAACACCACAGTGAATTTTCCAATCATTGCCGATGCAGACAGAAAGGTTTCTGACCTGTATGATATGATTCATCCGAATGCGAATGAAACGTTTACCGTGCGTTCGGTATTTGTGATTGGAGCAGATAAAAAAGTGAAGTTGATTATCACTTATCCTGCATCAACAGGAAGAAATTTTGCGGAACTTTTGCGCGTAATTGACAGCTTGCAACTGACCGCAAATTATGCGGTAGCAACACCCGCAAACTGGCAGCATGGCGAAGATGTAGTTATCACGCCTGCCATCAAAACTGAAGATGCGGCAGCAAAATTTCCGAAAGGATTTAAAGTAGTAAAACCGTACCTGCGCTTAACACCGCAGCCCAACTTGTAATATTTAATGTCGGGTTTTGCACTTCTATTTAAACAAGCAGTGAGCTATCCGGTTGTGTGGATAGCTGCACTGCTTGTTTTATTTTTTGCACTTGGTTTTTTCTTCATCGGAAATAATATTGAAAAACTGATTGCAGATAAATTGCCATTGCTTTTTACCGAAGAAATGCTTTGGTATATTTTAGTCGGTTTTAGTGCGCAAATGGTGGATGGCGCATTGGGCATGGCTTATGGCGTTTGTTCAAGCACATTTTTAATGAGCATTGGCGTTTCGCCTGCTGCGGCAAGCGCAAGCGTTCATGTAGCAGAAGTTTTTACAACAGGCGCTTCCGCACTTTCTCATTATTCGCTTAAAAATATCAACAAAAGATTATTCAAAGCATTGGTAATTCCGGCTGTTTCGGGCGGTGTGGTTGGCGCGTACCTGCTCAGTTCTTTTGATGGAAACATTGTAAAACCTTATGTAAATATTTACCTTTTCATTATGGGCATTGTGATTTTGCGCAAAGCCTTAGCCCCAAAAATTCAACGCAGCAAAGTGAGGAATCTTGGGTTTCTTGCATTGGCGGGTGGCTTCTTGGATTCTGTTGGCGGTGGCGGTTGGGGACCCGTAGTAAATTCCACTTTATTAAGTAAAGGAAAAACTCCGCGCCTGATTATTGGCACAGTGAATACAGTTGAGTTTTTCCTGACCTTTGCAAGCGCAGGTGTGTTTACTCTTTTTATGGGTTTGCAAAACGTTCAGATTATTCTCGGCTTGGTGCTTGGAGGCGTTATTGCTGCTCCGTTTGGCGCATATCTTGTAGGCAAAATAAAAACTAAACCGTTGATGATTATGGTTGGCTTATTGATTTGTTTTTTGAGCCTTAGAACATTGATTAAAGTGTTTTTTTAAACCAACTTTTAATCTTTTCGATAATAATATTAGGTTCTTTAGGCGCGGTTTCCACTTCGGCAATTAAGAATCCGTAAGGCTTTAGAGAATCAATATGATCGCAGAAAACTTTCAGCATTGCGATTAAAGGAATAGCAACTATAATGCCCGGAATGCCCCACAATATTTCGCCAACCACTAAGGCTATGATGGTAAACATCGGATTGATTTTTACCTGCGGACCAACAATCAGCGGCTCCAATATCCAACCTTGAATAAGCTGCACCACACCATAAGTTACAATGATGCCGCCCAACATCGGATAGCTGCCTCCGTTCATTGCCGCCACCAATACAGTGATGGTAGTGCCGGTGATGTTGCCGATAAACGGAACTATCTCCAACACTCCGCACAGTATGGCAAAGAAGACGGCATTTTTTACGCCCAAAACAGAAAAGCCGATGCCGTACATAATCCACAAACACGCTATCATTTTTGCCAATCCTATCAGGTATTGCTGCGTAACATTAGTGGAATGAAAAATTATTTTCTCCATTTCTATGCGCTGGTTTTGTGGCGAAAGTTTCAGCAAAAATTCTTTGATGTGGCTACGGTAAAACAACAGCAGCGCGACATACACCAATATCAAAACAGAATTGGAAAAAACAGAAGAAACCGATCCTGCCAGCGATGAAATAAATCCCGTAATAGTGTCTTGCTGATTTTTGAGCATTTCTTTTTGCTCGCGCAGCGTGATGTAAAAATGCTCTTGGATAAACTGTTGCGCATTCGTCAAAAATCTGCCTGCTTTTTCCTGTATCAGCGGCAGGTCGGTTGTCAGCAGCGACACCTGCCAACCCAACAAAGCCAGCAAGCCTGCAAAAAACATCAGCATCAGCAACACACAAATTATTGCCGCCAAAATTCTCGGCACGCTATACTTTTCTAACCATCTGCTTAAAGGCAGCAACACGGTAGCCAACACTCCGGCTATGGTTACGGGCATCAGAAATTCTTCGCCAATGTACAAGCCGGCTACCAATAAAAAAATCACTGATAATTTTTTGATTACCGATGTTGCTTCAATTGTCATGATGATGAAGTTTTTGCGATATTACGTTTATCGCGTTTATTTTTTGAATAAGACTTTCCAAGTTTTTGAAACTTGGAAAGTCTGTAATCCAAAAAAGGTTGTTAATAATAGCGGTGGTGTTTATACGTTTTGAAAATGCAACGCCCAACACTTGGAATGAATCCTTTAATTTGCACGCTCTTATGTTTAAGCAATCAATTCTTTTTCCGCTTTTGTTGCTGTTTGCTTTTGCAAAAGCACAGGTAATTCCTGCGCCCGATTTGCAGTGTGTAACCAATAATGCGGTCAGCTCCAATGTGGTGCTTTCATGGACGAATCCCACCACGCCCTGCGGTGGTGCTTTTGTGGGTTACAACATTTATATTTCAAACACCAAAGCCGGACCTTACACGCTTGCTGCAACCGTTACCACGCAAAGCCAGCAAAATTATGTGGACGTAAATCGCCTGAGCGGTGGCGCAAACTGGTTCTATTATATGGAAGCCGATTACAATTGTTCGGGCTTTACCCACGCACAATCTGACACAGTTGAAAATGCACCGCCACCAACTCCGAATATCATCAATGTAGATGTGCAACCCGACAACAGCATTGTGTTCAACTGGGAGGCGAGCATTGCACCGCAAACTCATTTCTACCGCGTTTATTATTTGCCCGGAATTGCCGTGCCGATAACAGATGTTCAGGGAAGATTCACTACAACTTTCACGGATAACGGAGCTGACCCGGGTTTAGCTTCGGTGCGCTACACAAT
Organism: uncultured Chitinophagaceae bacterium; assembly: GCA_964605875.1. Classification (GTDB taxonomy): domain Bacteria; phylum Bacteroidota; class Bacteroidia; order Chitinophagales; family LD1; genus UBA7692. Next base: position 8,886 of record CAZSEG010000083.1, on the reverse strand, counting down.
TTCCGCATCCGACAGTTGCAACAGCATCAGTTCGTTCAACACCGCAGGGCACAGCACTATTTTTCTTTCTTACAAAACATCGAGTTGCGAGCGCAGCATCAACCTGAACTGGACGCGCTACGAAAACTGGTCGCAGGGCGTGAAAGAATACAGGATTATTGTCAGCAGAAATCTTAGCCCGTTTACTGAATACGCACGGGTGGACAGCGCGGTGCAAACTTTTACTTACAGCGGTTTTAATGATGGAGATTCACTTTGTATCACGGTAGAAGCAGTGAGCGCGGCAGACACGACTATTACTTCACATTCCAATTATCAGTGTTTCACTCCCTCAATCGTGCAAAGCCCCGATTACATTTATTTGGTAAACGCCACTGTTGGTTTAGATAATATCGTAAGCGTTTCATGGCTCACCGACCCGAAGGCAGAATTGTTGTATTATCAAGTGGATGTTAGCGGCAACGGCAGCACGTTTGATTTTCAAAAACAGTTTTTAGTACCTTCGCCATTAACGCAGCAGCAGGATTATACAGATTCGATTTCTACACCTCAAAATAATGCTTTGTTTTATCGAGTTCGCGCCATTGATAGCTGCAACCTGAAATTCAATTCTGTTGATTCCATAAAAACCATTCACCTGAGCGGGGAGTTGTTCGACTATTATCTTGTAAATCTTGTATGGAATGATTTTGTAGCACATGGCGCAACCATTCTTTACTGGAATCTATATCGCAACAAAGGGCAGGGCTATCAGCTTATCAAAACTTTTGCGCCCGGCTTAAACGAACTTGGTGATTCGCTGCAACCTTATTTAGATGATAAGGGGCTTTTTTGCTATCGCATAGAAGCGGTGTATGACATTGACTTGCCGGGAATTTACCGCGACACACTCAGCAGCTTTTCAAACGAATTTTGCATTGACCACCGCCCGATTATTTACATCCCGAATGCCTTTGCGCCTTATGGCGTAAACAGGGTTTTTAAACCAACTATTATTTTCGGTTCGCCACAAAATTACAGCATGACAATATGGAATCGCTGGGGCGC
>CAZSEG010000083.1:0-7829 GCA_964605875.1 uncultured Chitinophagaceae bacterium | reverse complement strand
TTTTCGTGTTGATTTAACCACATAGAAACATAGTATTACTTCACCAACATCAAATTTGTAGCCTCCGATGGTGTAAACATCGAACGCAAGGGAATGGTGATGTTGGTGAAGTAATACTATGTTTCTATGTGGTTAAATCAACACGAAAAAGCATGAAAATCGGAATACTCAGAGAAGAAAAATCACCGCAGGATAATCGTGTGCCGCTTACACCATCGCAGTGTCGCAGGTTGATGGAAGATCATCCCGAATTGTGGATTGCCGTGCAGCCAAGCGAACATCGCTGTTACACCAACGAAGAATATCGCTATCAGGGCGTTCCCGTGCGCGAAGATTTAAGCAGTTGTGATTATCTGTTGGGCGTAAAAGAAATTCCGCATCAATTTTTGCTGAATGAAAAAACCTATTTGTTTTTCTCGCACACCATCAAGGCGCAACCCAAAAACAAAAAGATGTTGCAAACCATTCTGGAAAAAAATTGCACACTTATTGATTATGAATGTTTGAAAGATGATAAAGGAAAAAGAATTATAGCCTTTGGCAGATGGGCGGGAATTGTAGGCGGCTACCACGCCATCAGGATGATTGGCATGCGCTCGAAACAATTCAGCATAAAGCAAATGAGCGAATGCCACAACTTTGCCGAAGCGCAGAAAGAATTATCAAAAGTAAAATTACCCGCCTTGAATATTGTGCTCACAGGCACAGGGCGCGTAAGCGAAGGCGCAGAATTTTTGCTCGACCTTGCAGGCATCAAAAAAGTAGAGCCGCACGAAATATTGCGCAGGCAGTTTGACGAAGCTGTTTACACGCAATTGGAAAGCAAGCATCTTTTCTATCGCGAAGGACATGATGAATTTGATGCGCATGATTATCACGCAAATCCGAAGGAATACAAAAGCGCATTTTATCCTTTTACGAAAGCTACGGATATGCTGATAAACGGCATTTACTGGGACAAAAGGATTCCTCCATTTTTTACAAAAGCGCAAATGCGCGAGCCTGATTTCCGCATCAGCCAGATTGCAGACATTACCTGCGACATCGCCCCTGATGCTTCCATTCCAAGCACTTTGTTAGAATCTACCATTGCCGAGCCTTATTACGGTTATGATGTTCAAACCGAAAAAGTTGTTGAGTTGTTTGCGCCCAACTCGATTGATGTGATGGCAATCGGCAACCTGCCCAACGAGCTGCCGCGCGATGCTTCGGAAGATTTCGGTAACATGCTGATTAGCCGCGTGATTCCTAAAATCCTGAAAGGAAACAGCGAAGTCATTCATCAGGCAACCATCGCTAAAAACGGAATGTTGAACACGCCTTATTTGTATTTGAAAGAATATGTGGAAGGGTGAAATACAAGTAGGCAGTGAACAGTAGGCAGTAGGCAGTGGTTTTGTATTTGTCGAAAATCGCATATCGAAAAGTCGTATATCGAAAATCAAAAAATAAAATTCGGATTCTTAAACACTAACTTGTTCTTTCGCAGCCTAAAATTTGACAATGAAGAATTCTGAAATTCGCTTCAAGGTAACATTAGACGACCGCAATATTCCGCACAGCATAAAATGGCAGGCTACCGATTCGCAGCACAACGAGTTGAAAGAATGTAAAAGCATGATGATTTCGCTTTGGGATGTGATTGATAAATCAACTTTCAATATTCACCTTTGGACGAAAGACATTACCACCGATGAAATGCACGCGCAGTTTTTTCAAACACTATTAAGTTTTGCTGATTCTTATCACCGCGCTACGGGCAATCCTTATGTGAAAGAAGATATGAAAAAATTTGCCAACGACCTCGCAGCCAAAACTGCCGAGTGGGAAGAAGGCAGGCAGAAATAACGAATTTACTATGTTCGCCAGCGTATGATTTTTGTCGCACTTCGCCTGCTTGCAATTGTTCCGCTGCTGTGGTTCGGCTATAAAAGAAAATCGCTCACAGCGTGGATTCTGATTAGTATGTTGATTGGTGTTGAACTCGGTTACGACTTTCCCGAGTTTTCGCAAAACCTTAAAATCTTCTCCAAGATTTTTTTGAAGCTGATAAAAACCATCATCGCGCCATTGCTTTTTGGCACATTGGTGGTGGGCATCGCGGGTCATTCCAACATCAAACAAATTGGGCGCATGGGTTGGAAAAGTATTCTGTACTTTGAAGTTGTTACCACGCTTGCATTGTTTATAGGTTTGGCTGCTATCAATATCACGCAGGCGGGAGTTGGCATTCAGTTACCTCCGCAAAACGGGCAGGAATCTTTACCTGCCGTGAAGCAAACTATTGAGGATGTTATTCTGCATTCCTTCCCTGAAAACATCGCAAAAGCCGTTTCGGAAGGCGCGGTGCTGCAAATTGTTTTGTTCAGCATTTTGTTTGGAATTGCCACCGCGCTTGCCGATGAAAAATTCCGCAAACCGATGGTGCATTTTGCCGAAAGTCTGAGCGAAGTAATGTTCAAATTTACTGCGCTGATAATGTACTTTGCGCCTGTTGCGGTTGGCGCTGCCATTGCTTACACCGTTGGGCACATGGGTTTGGGCATTCTGGTGAATCTTGCAAAGTTGTTGCTCACGCTTTATGGTGCGCTCACTTTCTTCCTGTTGTTTGTGTTGCTGCCGATTGCGCTGTTGTTTAAAGTGCCGATTAAGAAATTTATTCACGCAATTATTGAACCTGTTTCTATTGCTTTTGCCACCACAAGTTCGGAAGCCGCATTGCCAAAAGCGATGAAGGCAATGGAACACATCGGTGTGCCGCGCAAAATTGTGGCGTTTGTATTGCCGATGGGTTACAGCTTTAATTTAGACGGCACTACACTTTATCTGTCATTAGCTGCTGTTTTTGTGGCGCAGGCTGCGGGCGTTGATTTGCCGCTCTACACGCAGTTGGCAATGGTTTTTACCTTGATGCTTACCTCCAAAGGTGTGGCGGGAGTGCCGCGCGCTTCGCTGGTAATTCTGTTGGGCACTTTAGCCTCTTTCAATCTGCCTATTGAACCCGTGTTTATCATTTTAGGCATTGATGAATTGATGGATATGGCGCGCACTTCGGTTAATGTAATCGGCAATTGTCTGGCTGCCGTTGTAATAGCAAAATGGGAAGGCGAGTTTGCCATTGAAGCGTTCTGAAAAACAAAAATGCCTCCGATTGTAGTCGAAGGCATTTTTGTTACATCTATCAAAAAGCTGTTACAGCGTTAAAGTATCCAACACGCTGTTCATGTTGCGAACAGCATCGGCACTCTTGTTGAAGGCTTCCTGTTCGGCAGCGTTCAATTTGTAATCAACAATTTTTTCCCAACCCGTTTTTCCTAACACAACCGGCACACCAAGACAAATATCTTTTTGTCCGTATTCGCCATCCAAAGCCACGCAGCAAGGGAAAACTTTTTTCTCATCGCGCACGATGCTTTCTACCAATGCCGCGCTTGCAGCACCCGGTGCATACCATGCCGAAGTGCCAATCAGTTTGGTAAGCGTTGCGCCACCAACCATAGTATCGGCAGCAACTTTATTCAACACATCTTCGCTCAATAAATTGCTTACAGGCAAGCCGTTTAGTGTCGCCAAACGTGTCAAAGGAATCATAGTTGTATCGCCATGACCGCCAATTACCACACCGTGCAAATCGTTTGGTGAAGAATTTAAAGCCTGACTTAAATAGAATTTGAAACGTGAACTATCCAAAATTCCACCCATGCCAATCACTCTGTTTTTAGGCAAACCGCTTGCTTTCAAAGCAAGGTAAGTCATGGTATCCATCGGATTGCTCACCACCACAACAATTGCGTTTGGAGAGTACTTCAAAATATTATCGGTAACGCCTTTTACAATCGAAGCGTTCGTGCCGATAAGTTCTTCGCGCGTCATGCCCGGTTTGCGCGGAATGCCGGAAGTGATAACCACCACATCCGTTCCTGCTGTTGCAGCATAATCATTGGTTACGCCTTTAACTTTTGTATCAAAACCAAGCAAGGCTGCGGTTTGCATCATGTCAATGGATTTACCTTCGGCAAAACCTTCTTTGATGTCTAACAAAATAAGTTCTTCGGCAAGTTCTTTGCGTGCGATGTTATCGGCTGTGGTCGCGCCCACTGCTCCTGCACCAACTACTGTAATTTTCATGTTTATGTAATTTAATTTTTTGAAAAGCGGGGCGAAGCTAAAAGGATTCAGCGATTCAACAAGTGATAAATAACGCGAGGTGAAAGTTAAAAGTTGAGAGGTTGTTTGCGCAAGCAAACCCTCCGTGTTCCCTGTGTACTCTGTGTGCAATCAAAAAACTAACTCCTCAAAATCGCATTGCCGATACCGCAATCCAAACAACGAAAGTTGTTGCAGTAATGCTGTTTCAGTTGCACCAATCCCTGCGATTGAAATGCCGACTGCGGAACAACATTCAATGATTGAAATGTCTTGGTAACAACATTTATTTCCGCATCAATGGTTTGCAACAACGCAACAGCTTTGTCGCAAAAAGATTCTTCGCCCTTGTGCTTTCCGTAAGCAAACAACAACGGCACAACGGCATTGATGGCGATAATATCAATGGTGGTTTCGCCAATTTGCCGGACACCTCTTTCTGAAACTTCATCAAAGCGATAGTGATTTTTCCAATAAACATTCGGCTTGATTAAAAACAGATTTTCAATTTCTTTTATTGAATTGCACGTAAGCAACCGCGAAAAAATTTTCACATCCTTCAACATCACCGCAGCCAATTGTGCAAGCCGCACGGTCGGGAAATTTGCCGGACGGATTTTCGCCCATCTGAAAACGCCCGATTCTAACACATTCAAGGAATGTAGCCTTTTCAGATAGTTAAATTCCTTTTGCAATTGTCGCGGATAATCATCCGAAAAATCTCCTTTCAGCAAGCCCGAAACGCCAAACACCATTGCCTCAATTTGCAAAGCATTATCAGCATGTTTTGAAAGCACCGGAACAGGTATTTGCTTCATCACATTTTCCATTGCATCGCGGTTTACACCACTGCCTAAATAACGCGCAAGCATTTGCCAGGCAACGTGCTCCCAATCACCATTGCTTGCATCAAGTAGCGCAACAATTGTATTTACTTTTCTTTCTAACCTTTCTATTGCGCAGCGTTCAATTGCGCTGTCAATCACAAACGAATCCACCTGCTTGATTGAATTTGCGCAGGGGATAGCAGTTGCCGCCCGCATCAATGTTTCATAACGGTTCAGCAATTGCGTATCAATTTGGTTTTTCAATTCAAGGCATGGAATTTTTGCGGAGTTGTTTGCACTCACAAAATCCTCTTTGCTTTCCAACACAACGTGCAAAATCACATTGTTGTAAGCATCATCCATCTGATGTTTGTGCTGATGCCATTCGTTGCCGTTGATATGCAATTCTACATTGCCTGCCCAAGTGTTTTTTCCTATGCGAATTTTTGCATTCAAAAAATCGGGACCGCTGTCGTGATTATGAAAACCCTGATGAATAATTTCAATTTTTTCGCCTGATTTTGTTTCCAGATTTCCGGCATCAAATAATCGGAATTTCCATAAGTAGTGGAGCAATGCTTCGGTCATGAAGCGAAGTAAAACATTCATGCTTTAGCAAGCAAATTCCTTTCGGGCAATCTCAAAATATTGTGTCTGAATTGAATAGAACGCTGATTGGTTAGGATTTTTATGATTTGCGCAGATAACCGTCTGCTTTTGTTTTAGAATAACAATAGGCATATATTTGTAGTAAAATCAAAAACTATGAGTTACATTCTTATTAAATCGAAAACAGGAAGAGATACCGAAGCAGTTTTGAAATATGCTAAACAAAGAAAAATAAAAGCGAAAGTTCTTTCGGCAGAGGAAACAGAAGACAAATGGATAGCAAAAATGATTCAGGAAGTGGAATATGAAAAAGAAGAATATCCCATAGAAGAGTTGCTGCAAGAACTCCGCTCCTGATGAAAGTAATTGCAAAAAGAAGTTTCCGCAGAGACCTGCGCCAAGCGTCAACCCAACCCGAACTAAAAAATGCGCTTGAACAAAAGATATTGCAAATGATTGCCGCCAAAAGCATTGCCGAAATCACAGGGCTGAAATTGTTGAGAGGGTACAGCGTGTATTATCGTATAAAAGTAAAAAGCGAAAATTTCGATTACCGTATTGGGGCGATTATCCGAAACGATACTATTTGGCTGCTGCGATTCCTGCCCCGAAAAATTATCTATTTAAGATACCCATAGAACACGTGCTTCAAAACACCAGCAAACAATCGGGAATTGCATAATTCATCATCTTCATCTGCGCATCATTTACCGATGTTCCTTTCAGTTGAAACATACGCAAAGCAGGCATGGCATCCTGTTCTAATTTTTGAATCTGCAATTTTTTGTTGAAGCCTAAATCCAACGTTTGAAGCGCGGGAAGTTTGATGATTGCTTCGGGCAACGCGGTTAAATTATTGTAGCTTAAATCAAGAATGGAAAGTTTGGCAAGCGATGAAAAACATTCGGGCAATGCAGCAATGGAATTATTGGAAGCATTGAAATTTATTAAGTTTTTGAACAGGCAAATTTCTTTAGGAAAAGATTTCAAATCATTGTAGGCAAAAGATAATTCTTCAAGGTTTTCCAATGCAGAAAGTGTGGCAGGAATTTCAGCAAACTTGTTTGCTGCGGCATCTATTTTTTTCAACTTTTTACATTGCAAAACAACCGCAGGAAAGGTTGTAAAATTATTATCGGAAATAACCAATTGCTCAAGGTTCACAAAGCGCGAAAACGAATCGGGCAGCGAACTGATTTGCTTCCGCGCAAGATTGATGGACTTTACTTTTTCGGGCTGCTTAAATGCTTCATTCAAATCACTGAAAACTTTCTGCTGTGCTGATAATTCACCAACAAAAAACAATATCAGCAAAAACAAAACCCTTCTCATAAATCTCAAATCAAAAAACCTTAAATCTTTTCCAACGCCTGCTCCAAATCTTTAATCAAAACTTCTGCATCTTCCAAGCCGCAATACAGGCGCACCAGGTTATACGGAATATGGCTTTTGTAGTTACCTTTCGGCAAACCCGCGCAAGCCGGAAACGCAAGCGATTCATACCCACCCCAACTCACCGCCATCAGGAATTTATTCAGTTGGTTGCAGAACCGCTCAACGCCATCGGTGTTTTCTGTTTTTAAAAGAATTGAAAACAAACCGCCACACCATTTCATCTGCTTTGATGCCAATTCATGTTGCGGAAAAGAAGGATGATGCGCCCACAAAACCTTTTCAACTTTTGGATGCGCTGCAAGAAAATCAACAACAGTTTTAGTGGTGTTACCAACGCGCTCCATGCGAATAGGCAAAGTGCGCAACCCGCGCAATATTAACCATGAATCGTTTGGAGAAAGTATGCCGCCAAAATTCATAAAACCCGAAAAATAAATTTATTAATAAGTGCCTTCGAGCCAATCACCGCGCCTGCAACAACATCACTGTGTCCGGCATAATATTTCGACATGGAATGTACCTCCAAATCAATGCCCGTTTCAATACACCGCTGCCCCAAAGAAGTGCAATAAGTATTGTCAATTATCGTGGTAATATTTTTGCTGCGTGCAAGGTTTGCAACAAAGGAAATATCCTGCAATTCAAAAGTGAAAGTGTTGGGGCTTTCAAGAATTATCAATTTCGTATCCGGCTGAATGGCGTTTTCAATTTCACTGTTCGATGTGCCATCTACAAACGTGTAACTGATGCCGAATGATGCAAGGATTTTTACGCACAGTTTTTTCGTCCAGCTATACGGATTCTGCTGACAAACAACATGGTCGCCCGCCCGCACCAAACTCAACACTGCCG
>CAZSEG010000082.1:13136-14477 GCA_964605875.1 uncultured Chitinophagaceae bacterium | reverse complement strand
AAAAGCGGCTGCTAAATTTCCACTTGTATCAACCACAAAAAATAAAGCATCGTTTACCCCTATACCGGCAGCATTTGAGTATCCGCCCACAACCCATCCCTGCTCGCCAATATTTGCGACATTATACCCGCGCTCATTGCCGGTTGGCGTACCTGCCGATTTTGCCCAAATAACATTCCCTCCGGCATCAATCCTGATTAAAGGTATTTCCGCCCCTTGGTTGTTCACCGAACCTCTTGTTTCCCCCACAATCAGGTACCCGCTTGTGTCTTCCACTTCTGCTGAACTGAGACCGTAATCTTCGCTGCCTGTGCCATAAGTTTTAGCCCAGATTACATTGCCGTCCAAATCGGTTTTCACCACGAAAATATCCATCGAAGATGAATAGCTGTCTGACCTTCCTACCAATAATAAATTGTTGTCGTTTGTACCCATCAGGCTTGTGCCGTATTCAGTTCCCGAACCGCCATATTGCTTTGTCCAAAGCACATTTCCTGACGAATCTAATTTAGTAATAAAGGCATCATAGCCTCCGCCACCGGCTGCGCTGGTGCTTCCTACTAAATAATGCGACCCATCGCTTCCGCCAACAGACATATTTGCATAATCATCACCGCCAATATCCGCTGTTTTCTGGTAAGCTTGCTGTGCTAAAACAGTTCCTGCAAACAAGCATGAAACCGAGAATCCGATAAGTGTAAATATTTTTTTCATATTACATATAATTTTAGGCTTCAAACCTACATAAATTTATTCCGTTATTACACCTCCCATTGCTAATATCTTTTATGTTTATGCTTGACAAAACGCAAAACGATGAAAACGCATCTGCACTATTTCTGCCATTGGGAAAAGGAGAAACCCAACGCAGTTTTTTTACGCCAGCCAAAAGGCGACAACTGGAATGAATTTACTTACGGGCAAATTGGTGAAGAAGCGCGCAAAATAGCATCGGGTCTTTTAGCCTTAGGCATCCAAAAAGGCGACCACATCGGCATCTTCTCAAAGAACTGCTACCACTGGATTACAGCCGATTTAGCCATTATGATGATTGGCGGGGTGTCTGTTCCCTTTTACCCAACCGTGAGCGGTGAAGAATTGAGCGATTTAATTGAGCGCGGACATTGCAAAGCGCTGTTTGTAGGTAAATTAGATACCTTTAAAGAAACGCACAAAGCTGCGGCAGACAAAGTTCCCTGCATTACATTTCCGCATTACGAAGGCAATGCTGTTACCGATGTGGGCACAAAATGGGAAGACGTAATTGCCAACAACCAACCTTTGGTAAATATACACGACCCCGAAACAAACGACCTGTGGACTATCCTTTTTACATCGGGT
>CAZSEG010000082.1:0-13126 GCA_964605875.1 uncultured Chitinophagaceae bacterium | reverse complement strand
ACATCGGGTACAACAGGTGCGCCAAAAGGTGTAATGCTCGCCTACAATGCACCCGTAAGCATTATGGAAAACGAGCAGAAGTACGGCATGATTGGTATTTTTAAGATTAAAGAGTTCCGGTTTATTTCCTACCTGCCGTTGAACCATATTGCCGAAAGAATGATTGTTGAATCTTCTTGTTTCCTCACAGGCGGCACCATTTCTTTTGCCGAAAGTTTAGACACGTTTGCCAAAAATTTAGCTTCCATTCAGCCCACAGTATTTATGAGTGTGCCGCGCATTTTTACAAAATTCCGAATGGGTATTTTAGAAAAATTAGGCGGTGCAAAACGATTCAAAATTCTAATGTCCATTCCGTTGCTGTCCGGCTTTTTAAAGAATAAAATAAAAGCGGGAATCGGCTTGGCAAAAGCCGAAGTGATTCTCACCGGAGCAGCCCCGACACCCGATTCCGTAAAGGATTGGTACAAACTCTTAGGCATCAACCTGCGCGAAGTGTATGGCATGACCGAAAACAGTGGCGGCTGCACTTTAATGCCCGAAGAAAATGTAAAACCGGGAACCGTAGGCAAAGCATTGCCAAGCGTAGATTTAAAGATTGACAAAGAAACTGATGAAGTGCTGATGCGCTCACCGTGGATGATGACGGGCTACTACAATGAGCCTGCCAAAACCTCTGAAACAATTAAAGATGGATGGATTCACACAGGCGATAGCGGTGAAATTGACAGCGAAGGATTTCTGCATCTTACAGGCAGAGTAAGCGATACCTTCAAAACATCCAAAGGAAAATTTATTGTGCCCGCGCCTATCGAACATTACTTCGCCAAGAATCATAACATAGAACAGGTGTGTGTGGTTGGCTTGGCGGCTCCGCAGCCTTTGGCTTTGGTTTCGCTTTCTGAAATTGGCAAACAAATTGACAATGAAAATTTAAAAGAAAGTCTTGCTTACACATTAAACAAGCTGAACACAACTTTACCAAGCTACCAAAAAATTTCGCGCATTGTTGTAATAAAAGAAGAATGGACAACCGACAGCGGTATTCTTACACCAACATTAAAGATAAAACGCAATGTTGTAGATAAGCGTTATGCGCATCTATACGATGATTGGAGCGAAAGAAAAGAGGATGTTGTTTTTCATTGATACTTGGTCTGACCGAGGTCAGACTGCTTGCTCAATATATTTATTCTCTTTCAATTGTTACGAAGATGTTTACAACGCTTGCTAAAGTCTGACCAAGGTCAGACCAAGTAACTTACATTTTCACCCCTCTCAAAAACTCCTCAACGCCAATTCTTTTTTTACCTTCCAATTGCAAATCCTTTACATCCAGCAAACCCGATTTACATGCAAAGCGCAAATATGTTTTGCCGTCACTCAACACTTTACCAAGTTCATGCGAATGATTTTGCTTAATTGCTTTCGCTTTAAACACTTTCAATATTTTGCCATTAAGATGTGTAAATGCAGCAGGATAAGGACTTAAACCACGAACGAAATTTACCAGTTCAACAGCAGTTTTATTAAAGTCAATCAGGCAATGCTCTTTAAAAATTTTAGGGGCGTGTTTTACTTCTGTAATGTGCGCCTGCGGAATCTGCGGATAGTTTTCGTCAGCAATCGCATCAATAGTTTTGCCCAACACTTTCGCACCAATGTGCATCAGTCTTTCATATAATTCTCCAACAGTTTCTTCTTCGCCAATTGGTGTTCTTTCTTGAAAAATAATATTGCCTGTATCAATCTCATGCTTGAGGAAAAATGTGGTAACACCCGTTTCTTTCTCTCCGTTTATTATCGCCCAATTGATGGGCGCTGCGCCACGATAATCAGGCAGCAGCGAAGCATGTAAATTGATAGAGCCAAGCGGTGGCATTGTCCAAACTACTTCAGGCAACATGCGGAAAGCAACAATCACAAACAAGTCTGCATTCAATGCTTTCAGTTCAGCAAGAAAGTCTTCATTCTTTAATTTTTCAGGTTGAAGGATATGCAGATTGTGTTGTTTGGCAAATTGCTTCACTGCGCTTTCGTGCAATGTCATTCCTCTTCCCGCAGGCTTGTCGGGCGAGGTAATTACACCCACCACTTCATGCCTCGATTGCAGCAACACCTCCAACATCGGCACTGCAAATTCAGGCGTACCCATAAACACTAAGCGCAATCTCTTCATCTATAAATTTATTGCCGCGAAGAAAGGAATTAAGCAGTGAATCACTAAGGCAGTTTTTCCAACTCCTTCCAAAAAGCAGGATAGGATTTTTCGACCACCCACGGAGCTTCAATTTCCAATTTCCCTAATGCTGCCAAAGGTGCAAAAGCCATTGCCATGCGATGGTCATTATAGGTGTTTATTATTTCCGAAGGAAAGCGAAAAACACCTTGCAGTTTGAAAGTTTCATTACCTGCATCCACAAGTTGAACATCACATTTTGCCAACTCATTTTGCAGGGCGGCAATGCGGTCAGTCTCTTTTATTCTCAGGCTTTGCAGCCCTGTAAATGTTGCGTGAATGTTCTTTGCTGCACACAGCACAATAATGGTCTGCGCCACATCAGGATGATTCATAAAATTGAAATGCAATCCCACTTTTTCAGGTATTAAAAACTGTTCTGTTGAAATAACTACTCCTTCTTTTTGCTGATTAGAAACTACACCAAACAATTTCATCCAATCGGCAATTGTTCTATCACCCTGAATGGAATCAAGCGAAAGATGTTGCAGCACAAAAGTGGATGTAGGCAACAGAGCACAAATACTAAACCAATAGAGCGCATTTGTCCAATCAGCTTCAATTTCAAAGTGTGTTTTTTGAAGCGGCTGCGCAGCAATCTTTATTGAATTTTCTTTTTGTTCTGCTTTAATTCCTGCGGCTTTCAGCATCGCAATACTCATATCAATGTATGGTTGCGATGCAATTGGCGGCAATAATTTCATAAGCAAACCTTTAGGCAAAAAAGGAGCAATCATCAACAAGGCAGAAACAAACTGACTGCTGACATCGCCCCGCAATTCAACTTCACTTTTTAGCTGATTGAAATTATCAAGCGGCTCAACAGCAATTGGAGGAAAACTCTCCGTGCCAGAATAGCTGATATTAAAACCAATTGTCTGCAACGCACCCACCAAAGGTTGTATTGGTCGCTCCAACATTCTGTCGCTTCCCGTGATGATGCTTTTGCGATTAGTAATACAACAGTAAGCACACAAAAAACGCATGGAAGTTCCTGCATCATTTACATTCAATTCCACTTCATTCGATTGAAGCAATTCAAACAATCGCTGCGAATCCCGCGCCTCCGAAAGATTGCCGATAGTAATTTTACCGCCACCCAATTTTTGCAAAATCAATGCACGATTGCTTATGCTTTTTGATGCAGGTAAATTAATTTTTACTGATTGTTGTTTGGCTTGTACCCTTAGTGAAAGTGTATCCATAATAATAGCGTTCTGTGTGTATTCTCTAATTCATCTTTTTATTAAAATCAAGGATTGCTTTTCTAATCACATCCTCGCTCACCTCGCAATTATACAGGCAATGCCCGATGCGGTTCGGCAATGAGAACAATATCTTATCGCTTTGGTTTTTCTTATCCTGCTTCATTAGTCGAATAATTGCATCCGCATCATTTAGGGTTTGAAACGGACTGAAAATCTCCTGCAAAACCTGGATTGCTTTATCCGCTTCCACCGATGCAATAATCTTTAACTCGGATGCAATCAGCAATTCGCAAATCATACCTGCGGCAATGGCTTCTCCATGCAAGAGTTGCTTATCGGTATTAAGGAAATAGCTTTCAAGAGCATGACCTGCCGTGTGTCCGAAATTAAGTTTTTTCCTTGCACCTTTTTCAAAAGGGTCTTCTTCGGCAATAGCAGTTTTTATCTCAATTGCTTTTTCTATCAGGGTTTTCCACGCATCATAATTTTCAACCTTAGGCACGCCTTCCAAAGCAAATTCATTGAATGCTGTTTCATCTGCAATAATGTAATGTTTCAGCACCTCCGCTATACCGCTCAACAGTTCGCGCTCGGGCAGGGTTTCTAAAAAGGAAGGATAAATGGTAATGCTGTGCGGTTGCGCAAATGTGCCAATCTGATTTTTATAGCCAAGAAAGTCAATGCCCGTTTTGCCGCCAATGGCTGCATCTGCCATAGCCAACAGCGTAGTAGGAACGTGCGCAAAGTTGATGCCACGTTTGTAGCACGAAGCAGCAAAGCCGCCAATGTCGCAAACCATGCCACCGCCAATATTTATCAGTATTGCATTGCGGTCAGCATGATGCTTTGTAAGCTGTTCCCAAATATGAATGCAGGCATTAAAATTCTTATGTTCCTCCCCTGCCTTAATCTCTATAACCACTGCATCGTTCGGCAGCGCAATTTCACTGAGGCAATGTTTTGCCGTGTTGCTATCCATCAGCACAAAAGGCTTTGCAGCGCCCGCAATTTTTTTCAGGTGGATGCTTTGCACAAAAACAGGAAGCGGAAATTCAGCCATTAGTTTTTAATCATTAATACTGCTTCAAACTTGTGCAGAAAATAGCAATGCCGCAAGACAATGTTTGGAACCTTACTTTAACTCACGTTAATTTAACCACATAGAAACATAGTTCTTTGGTTATATGAGCCATGTCCAAAACCTGTTTTGGCTATGTAAACTTTAATCTTTTTGATTGCACACAGAGTAAAGGAGAACACAGAGTTTTTGCTTGCGCAAACAACCTCCCACCTCCCACCCCTCAACTATGTTTCTATGTGGTTTAATAATAAAAGTTTAAACAACTTCATAATCACATTTCTAAAATCTAAAATCTAAAATCTCTGATACCTTCGCACCGCTTATGTCAAAAACAGAAGAAGCGGAAATGGGATTTTTTGACCACATCGAAGTGTTGCGCTGGCACTTGGTGCGGTCTGTAATTGCGATTGCGTTGTTGGCTATCGTGTTTTTTCTGAACAGCGGTTTTGTGTTCGACCAACTGCTTTTTGGTCCTACAAAAGACGGTTTCATTACTTATAAAGTACTGTGCAACATTGCCGCAAAATTTCATTTGCCCGAAACGCTTTGCATTGGCGGCATGAAGGTGCAACTGATGAATACCGAGCTGTTCGGGCAATTCATTACACAATTAAAAACGGCATTTGTGTTGGGCTTTATTGTTGCTTTTCCATACATCCTGTGGGAGTTGTGGCGGTTTGTTCGCCCTGCATTGATGGAATCGGAAGCGAAAAAAGTTGGCGCTGTAATTTTCGGTTGTTCCATTTTCTTTTTTGTCGGCATCGCTTTCAGCTACTTTATCATCGTTCCGTTTTCGGTAAACTTTGCATTCAGTTATGTGGTGAGTGAGCAAATTGACAACCGCATCACGCTCGAAAATTACATCTCGTTTTTTACCATGATGTGTCTTGGCATCGGTTTGATTTTTGAGTTGCCGATGATTGCTATTGTGTTGGCGCGATTCGGCATTCTCACAGCCGCCACCATGAAGGCTTTTCGCAGGCATTCAATTGTGGTAATACTGATTGTTGCCGCTATCATTACGCCATCGCCTGATGTTTTTACACAAATGTTGGTAGCTATACCGATGTACTTTCTTTTTGAACTGAGTATCTTTGCTGCCGCAAGGGTAGAAAAGAGATAAATAATAGACTTGAGATGTGAGACAAGAGATATGAGATTGTTTACTTTCAACCTTTATCGTCTAAATACTTTGTACTAAATACTCAATACTAAAACATGAAAATTTCCATCGGTGGCGACCACGCAGGTTTTGAATACAAACAACAATTGATTGAGTATTTAAAAACAAAGGAACATGAGGTGAAAGACTTCGGCACATATTCAGATGAAAGCTGTGATTATCCTGATTTTGTTCATCCTGTTGCTACTTCGGTTGAAAATGGAGAAACTCAATTCGGCATTTTGATTTGCGGAAGCGCGAACGGAGTTGCAATTACTGCGAATAAGCATCAGTCAATCCGCGCTGCCATTGCATGGAAAAATGAACTTGCTGCTTTAGCGCGTCAGCATAATAACGCCAATATTCTTTGTCTTCCTGCGCGTTTCATTTCGTTTGATGAAGCCAAAACCTTCACCGATACATTTCTTGAAACTGCATTTGAAGGCGGAAGACATCAGAAGCGGGTGGATAAAATAGCTATTCAATAGATTTTTTGCGGATTGTCTATTTTCTAATGTCTGTTTTGTTTTCGGGTGCAAAACTTTGTTCTGTTTCCTTGCGCTCTGATGTACTTTTGGAAGGCATAAATTCATTGCATCATCAGGTATGGAAAAGGTAATCAGCTATCAGAATGTCAGCATCAATCAGAGTGGTAAAACCATTCTTTCAAACATAAATTTTGAAGTTGCGCAGGGTGAATTTATTTACCTGATAGGCAAAACGGGCAGCGGCAAAAGCACCTTGATGAAAACTTTTTATGCCGACCTTGACGTAACAGAAGGAGATGCAATAGTGTGCGATTTTAACCTTGCAAAAATTACGCAAAGTGAAATTCCTTTTCTCAGAAGAAAGCTCGGTATTGTTTTTCAGGATTTTCAGTTGCTGAATAACCTGACGGTTTATGAAAACCTCGCCTTTGTTTTAAACGCAACAGGTTGGGAAAGCAAAGAGTCTGTAGATAACAGAATCAATGAAGTACTGAATGAAGTCGGCTTGCCCGAAAAGATAAATAATTATCCAAAACAAATGAGTGGTGGCGAGCAGCAACGCCTTGTAATTGCTCGTGCTTTGCTCAATAATCCGCCCGTAATTCTTGCCGATGAACCAACAGGAAATCTTGACCCCGAAATGAGTGATGATATTATGAGGCTGCTGATTCGTATCAATCGCGAACACAATACCGCAGTGCTGATGGCAACACATAATTACCAGTTGATTGACCGCTATCCTGCAAAAATTTATCGCTGCGAAAGCAACTCGGTGGTGGAGGAAAAGGGAATTATTATGTGATATGTGGTTCGACTTCACTCACCATAACAATAAGCAGTGAAATCCAAGTAGGCAGTGCAGTGAAATATTGGAAGAACAAAATCTTAAATCAATAAATCTTACATCTTAAATTGATAATCTGCAATGAAAGAGCTCACCGCAATTATTCATTCTTTCAGCGATAAGGAAGCCGAGATGTACAAACGTCTTTACGGCAGCGACAACCCCAAAGAGCCGACCAAATCCGAAGAGCTTTTCGATTTGATTTTTTCTAAAACAGCTGCAAACGACCGTGAAGTAATCAAGGCGATGTATGGCACAGCCAAGTCAAGAGTTTCGGCATTTTCGTACTTAAAGAAAAAGTTGCGCGAGCAGCTTACAATCGTTTTGATTGCTGCTGATGCCGAAAAATCGGAAGAGGATGAAATTGATTTCAATTTCATGTTGCGAAAAGTTGCAAAGCAATTTCTGGAAGCGCGTGTTTTTGTCAATCGCGGCAATGCCGCAATGGCGCTTGAAGTTTTGAAAAAAGCATACAAAGATGCTAAGGAATATGAGGTGTTTGTTTTTCTGCCGAACATAGCTATGACGCTTGCAGGGCAACAGTTTTCGCGCGATGCAAAGTATTTGAATGAGTTAAAAAAAACACAGGAGTGGGCATTGGATGCGCAAGCAAAATATGTGCAGGCAGAAGCCATGTTATGGAGTTTGGCTGCGCCAAATATTATGTTCAAAAACCGCGAACAGGAATCATTGGAAAATGCCAAACAAGTAGAGAAAAAACTGCGCGAATTTTTTGAAACAACCCACAGCGACAATATTCATTTTCAATATCTGGAGGCGCAACTTTTTGTTGCAGAATTGGAGCGCAAACAAACCTTAGCTGTTGAAATTGCCGAAGACAGATTTCAATTGGTGAACAGTTCGCGCGCGCTCAAAAGAACTGCCACAATCCGCTCTACGCGCAATCAGTTATTGAACGCTTATTTGAATGCGCAGCAATTTGATAAAGCCTTTATTTTGGCGCATACCAATATCAATGATGTGTCGTTTGCTCATGCGCTTACATTTGGCGATTTGGGTTTTCGCGCTGCATTGTATGAAGGCAAATTGAATCAGAGTGGCGAGTTTTTAGAGTTGTATAAAAAGCATCCTAAGTTTATTAAAGATGAACCTGCAACGGCTAAATATTGGTATTTCATGGCGGGGCTTGCTTTTGCAAAAAAAGATTACAAAAATGTGTTTGCGCATTTGAACAAAACAGGCTGGATGTTGAAGGACAGAATTGGTTGGGGTTTAGGTGTGAAACTGTTGGAAATACTCACTTACATAGAAATGGGTGAAATGGATTTGGTGTTGTTTCGCATAAAAGCATTGTGGCAATTGTTGTATAGAAATCCGCAAAAAAATGTTGCAAGAATAAAAGCCATTTCAAGTATGCTGTATGCCTTGTTGCAATCGGGTTTTAACTACCGGAAAGTGAACGAGCGCGAAAAGAAAAAGATGAAAGAATTGCGCGATGCGCAAGGCGTTTTTTACTGGGACCCAACGGGTTTTGAAATCATCCGTTTTGACTGGTGGATGGATGAAAAAATGAAACGGGCGAGATAGTTTTAGGTGCTTTCTTTCCTGCTGAAAAAATGTTTGTCTTCTTCAATATTTTCTTCTTCTTTTTCTTCCGGCAAATCTTTATTTTTAAAAACGTAAGCAATGATGATTCCGCTTACCGCACCCCAAGCGTGGCTTTGCCAGCTTATGCCTTCCTTTGGAAAAAAACCTCCTGCCATGCTGCCATAAAGCAAAGCAACCAACACTGCAATCACAGTTGAAGAGCGGTTTTTCCTGATAAAACCCGAAGCAATCAGGAATGAAGCAATGCCATAAATAATACCGCTGATGCCAATGTGGTAGCCGTTTGGTGTTGTAAATAACCAAACAAAAAAGCCGCTGAAAATATGCACAAACAAAAGCACCCAAAGCGCAACAGACGGATAAGCGTTTAATAACACAATCAGCAATAAACTTATTGCGGCAGTGTTGGAAGAAAGATGCTCGAAACTGCCGTGAATAAAGGGCGCAAAAATAATTCCTTTCAAGCCCGCAATGTGTTGTGGCAAAATGCCGAATGAGCCGAAATCAATGCCGTACCACCACTCCATTCCTTTCACCATCCACAGCACGGCAATCAATGCAGCGGTAAAAAATATTCGCAGCCAAAAGACTTGAGATTCCTGCTTCATCGCCATCGAATGGACGAATTTTAGCGCACATAATTGTTTTACCGGAAAGCTATTTTTCCACAATTGCAATTCAGGCAGAAAAAAATTCCCCAATCCTTGCTTCTTTGCGGCATGGCTACGCATCGCAGCATGGTAAAAAGCGCAACGGCAGAGGTGGAAACACCCTTGATGAAGCAGTACAATCAAATCAAGGCGAAATACCCTGATGCGATTCTGCTTTTTCGCGTAGGCGATTTTTACGAAACTTTTTCGCAGGATGCCGTCAAAGCATCGGCATCTTTGGGTATCACACTCACCAAGCGCAGCAACGGCAAAGCAAACGAAGTTGAGTTGGCAGGCTTTCCGCATCATGCGCTCGATACTTATTTGCCGAAATTAGTTCGTGCGGGTCATCGCGTGGCAATTTGCGACCAATTAGAAGACCCAAAACTTACAAAGACAATCGTGAAGCGCGGTGTAACCGAAATGGTAACACCCGGTGTGGCTTTGGGCGATAACCTTTTAGATAATCGCAGCAACAACTTCTTGGCTTCTGTTTATTTTGAAGGCAATCAGTTTGGAGCAGCATTTATTGATGTTTCCACAGGTGAGTTTTTTATTGCGGAAGGTAATCAGTCATACATTGATAAACTGCTGCAAAGCCTTTCGCCTGCCGAAGTTTTATATCAGAAAAGCAAGGAAAAAGATTTCAAAAATCATTTCGGCAACAATCTTTATTCCTACAAATTGGACGATTGGGTTTATCAATACGACCATGCGCTTGAAACCCTGCTGAAACTTTTCGGCACACATTCTTTAAAAGGCTTTGGCGTTGAAGATGAGCGCGCAAGCGTGATTGCGGCAGGCGCGGTGATTCAATACCTGAAAGACACCGAGCACAACAACCTTGCGCACATCAACAAAATCACGCGGCTGCGCGAAGAAAAATATGTGTGGTTAGACCGCTTCACGATTCAGAATTTAGAACTTGTAAGCTCATCGCACCGCGATGGAAAATGCCTGCTGGATGTGATGGACAAAACCACAACGCCAATGGGTGCGCGCCTGATGAAACGCTGGATTCTGCTGCCGTTGATTGATATAAAATCCATTGAACATCGGCAGGAAATGGTGGCGCATTTTATTGAACATAATTCGCTTTCTACCGAATTAAAAACCTTGCTGAAAAGCATTGGCGATTTGGAAAGAATCGTGAGCAAAGTCAGCTTGCAGAAAATCAGTCCGCGCGAAATGGTGCATCTGAAACGTGCGCTGATTGCCGTTGCTTCGGTGAAAAAATTATTGCAGCAGCAGCCTTTGGAAAGCCTGCTTGCGCTTGCGCATCAACTGAATCCGCTGCCCGAAGTTGCCGAAAAGATTGAACGCGCATTGCTTCCCGATGCGCCACCGCTTGTTGCAAAAGGAAATTTCATTCAAAAAAATTACAGTGTTGAACTGGATGAATACCGCGACATTCAATCGTTGGGCAAAGAATTTATTGCGGGCATTCAGCAGCAGGAAATTCAGCGCACGGGAATTACTTCTTTGAAAATCGGTTTCAACAATGTGTTCGGATATTTTCTGGAAGTTACGAATACGCATAAAAGCAAAGTGCCACCCGACTGGATTCGCAAGCAAACGCTTTCCAATGCCGAGCGATACATCACGCCCGATTTGAAAGTTTATGAAGAAAAAGTTTTGGGTGCAAACGATAAGATTCAGCAACTCGAAGAACAACTTTTTGCAGAACTGATTCAGTATGTAAAAGATTATGTAGTAACTATTCAGTTGAACGCTGCGCTGCTCGCTTCGATGGATTGTTTGTTGAGTTTTGCCGAAAGTGCCGAAGCGCATAATTACACACGTCCGCAATTAAACAACAGCCTCGTTATAGACATTAAAGCAGGCAGGCATCCCGTGATTGAGCAACGTTTGCAGGCAGGTGATGCTTACATTCCAAATGATATTTATCTCGATTCCGAGCAGCAACAAATATTGGTGATTACGGGTCCGAACATGGCGGGTAAATCTGCATTGTTGCGTCAAACTGCTTTGATTGTTTTGATGGCGCAGGCGGGTTCTTTTGTGCCTGCAACACACGCCAATATCGGTTATGCCGATAAGATTTTCACGCGCGTTGGTGCAAGCGATAATCTTTCTACGGGCGAATCAACTTTCATGGTGGAGATGAATGAAACTTCGGGCATCATGAACAATCTTTCGCCCCGCAGCCTGATATTGCTGGATGAAATCGGGCGGGGAACTTCTACCTACGATGGTATTTCTATTGCGTGGAGCATTGCAGAATTTTTACATAATAACAATGATGCAAAGCCGCGTACTTTGTTTGCCACGCATTATCATGAATTAAATGAGTTGTCGGAAAAATATCCACGCATCCGCAACTTTCATGTAACGGTGAAAGAGGCAAACGGCAAAGTAATTTTCCTACGCAAATTAGAAAGCGGAGGCAGCGAACACAGCTTCGGGATTCACGTGGCAAAAATGGCGGGAATGCCGAAAGCGATTGTGCAACGCGCCAATGAGGTATTGCATGAATTAGAAAGCAAACGTATTCAGCACGACATCAAGCAAAGCGTTCGCCAACTGCCTCCCGCCATGCAACTCAGCATCTTCGACACTGCCGACCCTAAGCTGAAAGAACTTGCCGAAGCGATTTCAAAAATTGATGTGAATGTGCTTACGCCCGTAGAAGCATTGATGAAGTTGAACGAGTTGAAAAGGCTGGCAACGGAGTGAAAGGAAAGATTGGAATGAATGGGTTACATTTGCTTACAGTTAAATCAGCAAAATGAAAGCAACAGAAATTATAGAAAAAATAGGACAACTGCCCGAAGCGATGCTTCCTTCGGTTTCTGACTACATTGATTATATGCTTGAAAAAGCAAAAAAAGAAGCAGACTTTGAGCAAACCAAGGAAAGGCAATTGGGGACACTAAAAGGTAAACTTTGGATTGCTCCTGATTTTGATGCGCCTTTAGATGAGTTTAAAGAATACATGGAATGAAGTATTTGCTCGACACCCACATTTTACTTTGGATGACAACAGAAGACGAACGTCTAAAAACGAGCGTGCATACTTTGTTGAAGCGAGAAGAGTGTGTTATAAGCGTTGGCAGTTTATGGGAAGCAGCAATTAAATTTTCTATCGGTAAATTAAAATTAGATGGTGGATTAAAAGCATTTCTTGATGAAGCAAATAAGCTCAACTTTCTACAACTCGAAATTAGAAACAATCATCTGCTTGAGTTAAATCAACTTCCACATTTCGACTTTCACAAAGACCCTTTCGACAGGCTATTAATTGCGCAGGCAAAAGCTGAAAACCTTACTATCATTACAGCCGATTCTAATTTCAAACATTACAACATCAAAATATTATTTATTAATTAAGCAATGGGCAAAAAAATTCTCTTAGAACACATCAACGTTTCGGGTATTGAGACTTATGAAGTATATCGCAGCAAAGGCGGATATACAAGTGTAGAAAAAGCATTAAAACTTACACCCAATGATGTGGTGGAAGAAGTAAAAAAATCAGGGCTTCGCGGTCGTGGCGGTGCGGGTTTTCCAACAGGTTTAAAGTGGAGCTTTATTGATAAAAAAAGCGGTCGCCCGCGCCACTTGGTTTGCAATGCCGATGAATCGGAGCCTGGCACTTTCAAAGACCGTTTCCTGATGGAAAAAATTCCGCATTTGTTGGTGGAAGGCATGATTACATCCAGTTTTGCGTTGGAGGCGAATCTTTCCTACATCTACATTCGCGGTGAGTATATGTGGGTTTACCGCATTCTTGAAAAAGCGATTAACGAGGCTTACGCTAACGGCTGGTTAGGCAAGAACATAAAAGGAAGCGGCTACGATTTGGATTTGCACGTTACCTGTGGAGCGGGCGCATACATCTGCGGAGAAGAAACCGCTTTGATT
>CAZSEG010000081.1:0-14661 GCA_964605875.1 uncultured Chitinophagaceae bacterium | reverse complement strand
CGAGCCAATAAATGAAGAAGCATGGCATTGGTACAACGAAAATGTAGGCAACAAAAACTGCCCGATTGTGGACACCTGGTGGCAAACAGAAACAGGCGGAATAATGATTTCGCCCATTGCAAATATTACGCCATTGAAACCCGCTTTTGCAACACTTCCATTGCCCGGTGTTCAACCGATTTTGGTGAATGAAAAAGGCGAAGAAGTTGCGGGCAATTCTGTTGAAGGAAATTTATGTATCAAGTTCCCTTGGCCCGGCATGGCGCGTTCTGTATATGGCGACCACGAACGCTTCCGGCAAACATATTTTTCTACTTACAAAAATTTGTACTTCACGGGCGATGGCGCAAAGCGCGATGAAAACGGTTATTACCGCATCACGGGCAGAGTGGATGATGTGATAAATGTCAGCGGACACCGCATCGGCACAGGCGAAGTGGAAGATGCCATCAACGAACATTCGGTTGTAGTGGAAAGCGCGGTGGTTGCCTATCCGCACGACATCAAAGGACAGGGTTTGTATGCTTATGTAATTTGCACCACAAATAATTTGAATCAGCAGCAACTTAATGATGAAATAAAAAGTATCGTGAGCGAAAAAATTGGCGCATTTGCCCGCCCCGATAAAATTCAGGTGGTGGCGGGTTTGCCCAAAACACGCAGCGGTAAAATCATGCGCAGGATACTCCGCAAAATTGCCGAAGGCGATACTTCCAATCTTGGTGATATTACAACTTTGCTCGACCCGAATGTTGTGGAAGAAATTTTAAAGGGAAGGGTTTAGTCGCTTTGTTTCAGAATTTAAGTTCTGATACAAATTAAAAACAGCCTGATTTTTGTCCTGTACATCTGTATTTTGAACCATTCAATACTACACTCGATAACATCCTGACGAATAATGTTGCAACAACTTCATTTGGTAATTGCATCATTCCTTATACATTTGCGCATATTTTTGAAAATTATGCAGAAATCTTTCCACCCGTTCGTCTGCGCGGTATTGTTTCTAACGTTGTTTTCTTCATTGAAAATATCTGCACAATGCGACCAACCTTTGGCGATAGGGGACTTCAGCACTACCATTCAGGGCAACCCTGTGGCGATTGACGTTCAGAAGAACGACACAACTAATATTTTCGGGCAACCTTTAAATGCTGTTTTGGTAACAGAGATTGTAACCCAACCCACAGCAGGGTCAGGAACTGTTTCGTTACTGAACAACGACAGTGTTGTGTTTACACCCAATCCAAACTTTACAGGGCTTACATTTTTTACTTACAGAGTTTGCCTGCCGCAATGCACGGTTTGCTCTGCGCCCGTTACGGTGGCTGTAACCGTAACTAAATTTTGCGAAGCACCTGTTGCTGCGGATGATATTTTTAATGTATATAACAACACCAACAATCGTTTAGATGTTGTTGCCAACGATACGCTTGGAGCGCAAATACCATACACGCTTTCCATTGTTTCTGCGCCAACTCCTGCGCATGGAACGGCAACGGTTTCGGGCAATCAAATCAATTACCTCAACACAGATAATTTTACAGGCTCGGTAGTTATTGAATATGCAATTTGCTTCAACCGTCCGGTTGGCGACACCTGCCCTTCGTGCGACACCGCTCAGGTTGAATTAAATATCATTGGTAATTGTGTAGCTCCGGTTGCTAATGATGATGTTTTACAATCTACGCAAGGCAATAAAGATACCGTAAATGTTCTTGCCAATGATGATTTCAATGGTTTTACCTTAACGGGCATCACAATCGTGGATGGTGCTAAACACGGGTTTGCCGGCATCGTGAACAATAGAATCGTTTACCAATCCAATGTAACTTTTGCAGGTAACGACACAGTCAAATATGCTATTTGCACGGCTTGCGGATGCGATACTGCTTTGTTGATTATTGCTGTGGCTCCGGCTGTTTGTCAGCCGCCAATTGCTATTCTTGATGTGGCGCCAACGGGCTACAGCGAGAATTGTCCTTTTACTTACCCTGTTTTAGCCAATGATATTAATCCTCTGAATTGCGGTCCGCTTAAATTGGTGGAAATTGTGCGCGCTCCTCAGTTTGGTTCTGCGGTTATTGACACTACTATCCCTGCAATTGTTTATACCGGACCCGGTTTCAACTTAGATACTTTTGTTTCATTAGCCTACCGTGTATGTAATGATGCAGGCTGCGATACGGCAGAGCTTGCCTTGTTTGTTGGTCCTTTTGAGTGTAATGCTTATGTGCCAACGTTGTTCAACGATTTAGGTCGTGTATGTAACCGCGATACGCTTATTTTGAACGTTTTGAAAAATGATTTCGATAAAGACTTCGGGCAAAAAGTTACTTTGAAAAATATTGCAGGCTTAGGCGCTCACGGTGATGCTTATGTTATCAGCGACAGCCTGGTAATGTTTGTTCCTTACGATACTTCTTATGCAGGCAGCGATTTCTTCTTTTATACTGCTTGCGATGACGGCAACCCGACATTGTGCGATATTGCGCGTGTTGATTTGACTATCTACAAATGCAGCAATCCGCCTGTGATAACCGATAACAACAATAATCCTATTGACACAATCCGTGTTACATTTCCCGAAGACAGCAGCGTAACTATCTGCTACAATGTTACAGATATTGACAACGACCCGACCCGTGTGGTAACTATTCAAGGAAATGTAATTCCTGTTTTCACTGCCGATACATTGTTTTCAAAAGATTCAACAGTTTGTTTAAACATTGTGCCGATTCCCGACTGGAACGGCAGAGATACTTTTATTGTAGTTGTTTGTGATGTTACCAACCTTTGCGATACCGTTGTTGTTATTGCAGATGTTACTCCGGTAAGCGATGGAATAAAAGCTGTGAACGATAGCGTTACTTATGTTTCCGGCACTACGTTGGTAATCAACCAAACTGCCAATGACATTGATGATGACGGAACGGGCATTGTTACCACGGCAGTTTATGATGACGGAAATAACAATGGCACATTCACATTAAACAACGGTGGCAACATTGAATATAATCCGAACAGCGGTTTCGCGGGTGTGGACACTTTCTATTATGTTATCTGTACTCCACCGAACATTGTGCCGCAAACTTGCGATACAGGTTTGGTTCAGGTGGTGGTTCCTGTAAATGCGGTGAATGACAATGCAGAAACGCCATCGGATGCTTCTGTAAATATTGATGTGAAACAAAATGATGCGGTTGTGGAAGGTTCATATTTTTCAATATGCGGTCAGCCGGCACAAGGCAAAGTTGAATTGACAGATACTTTTGCAGGTATTATCAGATATACGCCAACTGCGGGCTACGAAGGCGTTGATTCTTTCTGCTACACGGTTTGCGGCATCATCAATGGCGCAGCGATTTGCGATAATGCAACGGTGTATGTAAAAGTTGCTCCGCTGCCTCCTTTGGATATTCCCGAAGGTTTCTCTCCGAATAATGACGGCATCAACGATAAATTTGAAATCAAAAATATTGAACGCTATCCGCTTTCGCAGTTTATAGTGTTCAACCGTTGGGGCGATATTGTTTGGCAGAATGACGGTGAAGGCTACAAAAATGATTTTGACGGAACATGGCAGCAGAATAATCAGCCGTTGCCGGATGCCACTTATTATTTTGTATTGAAATTAAACGATAAGAAAACGAAAGACATTGTCGGTTTCGTAGTAATCAACAGATAAGAAAATTCAAAACACTCAATTCATTTTTCAAGGTATGAAAAGAATATTGACGCTTTTAGCTCTTGCCGTAGTTTTCGCAGCAAATGCGCAGCAGGATGCAGAATACACCATGTACCGTTTCAACGGTTTGTATCTTAATCCTGCTTACGCAGGCAGCCGCGAGGTAATCAGTGCTACGGCAATTTACAGACACCAGTGGGTGAATGTGCCAAAGGCTCCGCGTTCGGCATCGGTTGCCGTGCATTCTCCTTTGCGCAACAACAATATCGCTTTGGGTTTGATTTATACGCACGACCGCTTGGGTGTGGCAAACACCAACAACCTGATGTTGGATTTTGCATACCGTGTGCCGCTTGGTAAAAAGAAAAAAGTGAAAATGTCTTTCGGTATCGGTGCAGGTTTCACGAACTACAACGCCAACCTGAACGATGTGAAAACACAAACAGGCAACGACCCGAGTTTTGCGGGCAATAACCTCAGTCTTTGGTTGCCGAATGTTTCGGCAGGTATCTATGTTTACAGCGAAAAATTTTGGGTGGGTGTTGCCGTACCAAACCTGTTGCAAAGCGGCTTGGGCAGCAAATTTAAAATCTACGATACAGGCGCGAGTGCAGCCCGCAGATACACTCACCTGAATGCAACAGCAGGTTACGTTTTCAGTCTTGGAAGAAAAGTAAAATTCATGCCGAGCATTTTGATGAAGTACGTTCCTAAATATGCTCCGATTGATTTTGATTTCAATGTGGCTTTCATCTTTGTTGATAGAGTTTGGATTGGTGCAGGCTACCGTTTGCAGGATTCTTACAGCTTTATGGCTGCCGTAAACATCACCCGCCAGTTGCGCATCGGTTATGCTTACGATTTAACGGTGTCTAAACTTTCGCCATACACATCAGGCACACACGAAGTGATGCTTGGTTACGATTTTGATTTCAAAGGAAAGCGCGTGGTGAATCCGCGCTCTGTTCGCTATTTCTAAAATTTATTCCGCAGAACTAAACCTAACATACAAGAGTGATGAACAAAATATTAGCACTTACACTTTTTGCAGTAATGATGGTGGGCACTGCCGCGCAGTCTCAGACTTCGGGTAAAGCGCAGGCGAAAAGTACAACTGCTGCCGCGCCCGCGCCTGCTGCTGCTGCGCCACAGCAAGCAAAATCTTCTTCCCCCGTTGCCAATGCAGCATTGCAGTATGGCGACAGGTTGTTCAAGCGTTTTGCATTTGTGGATGCCATTGAAGAATACAAAGCGGCAATAAAAAAAGACCCAAGCAGCATTGAGGCGAAAGAGAAGTTGGTGCGCACATATTTGATGCTGAACGACTACACAAGCGCAGAGCCAGTTTTGAAAGAATTGGCAACAATGCCGAGTGCTAAGGCAAATAACATTTTGCTTTACGGTCTAAGCCTTCGCGCATCGGGAAAGTATAATGAAGCGGCAGAGCAATTCAACAATTACGGAATTTTAAATCCAAGCGATTTCCGCGCATCGGAATTGGCGAACGGTTTGAGCCGCATGGAAGAATTGGCAAAAGACAACGGCACACATAAAGTAGAAAATTCAAAAGCAGATAACAGCGATGCTTCTGATTTCGGGGTTTCATACTATCGCAATAACGGTATTATTTTTTCGAGCAACAAAGGCAAAAGTGCTTTTGTAGGCAGAACAGATAGTTGGACAGAACACAAATATTATGACTTATATTCTTCCGAAGGCGGCAAGGTTTCTTTGCTTTCTAAAAAGAAAGTAATCAACTCTAAATATCACGAAGGTCCGGTAACTTTCACGAAGGACTTTAGTGAAATGATATTTACCCGCAACAATTACCTTAAAAAAACAGGAAAGAGCAAAGACAAAATCGTTAAGCTGAAATTGTACAGCGCAAAGTTTGATTCTGCTTCTGCAAAGTTTGCAAAGCCAACCGAATTGCCTTTGAACAGCAGCGAGTATTCGGTAGCGCATCCTACGCTTTCCAAAGATGGTAAACGCTTGTACTTTGTTAGTGATATGCCGGGCGGTTATGGCGAAACAGATATTTACGTAAGCTATAAAGAAGGCGAAAACTGGGGACCACCGGTGAACTTGGGTAAAAATGTAAACACGCCCGGTCGTGAGGTGTTTCCGCACATTGCCGAGGATGGTACACTGTACTTTGCAACGGATGCAAGATTGGGTCTTGGCGGCTTGGATGTTTATTCAGCTTTATATGCAAATGGCGAGTGGGGCAATGTTACCAACTTGGGTGCGCCTGTAAACAGTCCGGGCGATGATTTCAACTACATATTAAGCAATGAAGGCAAGGCGGGCTATTTAGTGTCTAACCGCGCAGGTGGCGCAGGCGATGATGACATCTATAAGTTTACCCGTTTTGGCGTGAAAATTTGCGGAACTGTTGTTGATGCAGAAACAAACTTGCCGATAGAAGGCGCAGAAGTGAAAATGAAATTGGTTGACAAAGCCATTGCTTCTAAAAATACGGATAACAAAGGCGGGTTCTGCCACACTGCCGACCCCGGTAAGGAGTATGTGTTTGAAGCCTCTAAGCCTGATTACGAAAATAACTCTGCTACCATCAGTGTAAAATTGACCAACCCTTCGTTTACCATTCCGCTTACGCCTGTTAAGAAAGATATACCGGTAGCAGTTGCTCCGGTTGACAATTCTCCGGGGTGGAAAGACATTGATCCTAAGAAAGGTATCACGCTTGTGGTTTGCACTAAAGAGCGCGGTAAAGGAAACCTCGGTAGTGCAGAAGTAGAAGTAGAAGACAAGGCAACAGGTGCTAAGAAGACTTGTGTAACTACTGATGATTGCAAATGTAAGTTTGTGATTGAGCCGAACAAAGAATACTATATCACGGCTTCTAAACAGGATTACAGCACAGCCACCAAAACCATCAACACCAAAGGCGAAAAGCCCGGCACAACCAAGTTGGTTGAATTGACTTTAGATGTGTTGCGCGAAGGCTTAACAGTTAGGTTGGAAAACATTTACTACGATTTGGATAAATGGAATATTCGCCCCGATGCAGCTAAGGAGTTGAACAACTTAGTGAAGCTGATGAAACAATATCCGAACATGGAAATTGAATTAAGTTCGCATACCGACAGCCGCGCCAGCGACCAATACAACTTGATTCTTTCTGCCCGCAGGGCAAACTCCTGTGTGGAGTTCCTGCGCGAAAAAGGCATTGATGTAAAACGCTTGTTGGCAGTAGGCTATGGCGAAACCCGTTTGAAAAACAAGTGTTCAAACGGTGTGCAATGCACCAACGCACAACATCAGGAAAACCGCAGAACCGAGTTCAAGATTTTGAAATTGAAATAGGGGAGAGGCTTAAATAATTTCAGGAGGCTGCTTTGCAAAAAGCAGCCTCTTTTGTTTTGGGTGAGTTGTCCATTCGTTCTAAAAATGATACGCGCTTCGTACATTCAGATTTACAAAGCCCTATCATCTTTGTATCCTTTGTGCCCTCACGGGAAAATCATCAATTCAGACGATTCTTTTTCTCTTCCATCTTTTATGACTCCAAAG
Source organism: uncultured Chitinophagaceae bacterium (assembly GCA_964605875.1). Classification (GTDB taxonomy): domain Bacteria; phylum Bacteroidota; class Bacteroidia; order Chitinophagales; family LD1; genus UBA7692. The sequence continues at coordinate 7,436 of CAZSEG010000081.1, read as the reverse complement.
CCAGTTGTATGAAAAATAGTTTGGCACGGTATTGGGATACAACGCTGTGCGATGATGCGATTTTCGACTCTTTAATGCTCGAAAATCGAAAAGTCGCATATCCTTGCATCTGATTTTCAAACAAATAATAATTGCTGAAAAAGTATTTTATTCTCTTGTTGTCATTCATGTTTCTGCAAATAAAAGCGCAGGAAATTTTTTCATTCAAGGCATTGATTTTAGAGCAGGATGAAAATGAAGTTGAGCCGATGGCAGGTGTTTCTGCAATTGTAATCAACACCAACATTTCTGCAATTTCTGATGATGGAGGAAAGATAGAATTGCAAGGTATTCCGGCAGGTGCGCAGGTGATTGAATTTTCGATGTTGGGCTACTTTAAAAAGCGCATCAAAAGGACTTTTGTAAAAGCAGATTCTTCCACCACAATTATTTATTTGGAATCGAAAGAAGCCGAGTTGGAAGAGATTGTTATTTCCACCACGCGCACCAACAAACGGCTTGAGGAAAATGCCGTTCCGCTTGATGTGGTGGTTGAGGAAGAAATGCAGGAACGCAGCGTGGACAAGCCTTCCAGCATTTCTCATGCAGTTAAAGAGCAGCAAGGCGTTCAGGTGCAAAGAACATCAGCTACAAGCGGCACATTCAACATTCGCCTGCAGGGATTAAACGGAAAATACACTCAACTGCTGAAAGACGGTTTCGCAAATTTCGGTGGCTTGAGCAGTGGTGTCGGCATTGCGCAAATTCCGCCTTTAGATTTAAAACAAATTGAAATTATCAAAGGACCGGCTTCTACTTTGTATGGTGGCGATGCCATTGCAGGTGTTATCAATTTAATTTCAAAACAACCGGTTGAAGGCGAACCCGAAAGAGATTTGTTGGTGAACATTGAAAGCACGCGCTCGGTGGACGCAGGCTTTTTTTTAAGTCAGAAATTTAAGTGGTTCGGATTTACAGCCACAGGTATGTTGCGCAACCAGCGCGAGCGCGATTGGGATAATGATAACTTTGTGGAATACCCGAAATTGCAACGCTACTACATCGCTCCGCAATTGTATTTTGATGTAACAGAAAAAGCCAAATTGAATTTTGGAAGCAACTATACTTTTGAAAATCGTTTGGGAGGAACGATGCAATACATACGCGATAAAAAAGACCTTGTTTACAATTATTTCGAGCGCAACATCAGTAATCACGCAGCTACAAATTTTAAGTTTGAATATGACTTTGAATCAAAAGGAAAATTTACCGCGCGTAACTCAGTAAATTATTTCAGCCGTGATATTGAGTTGCCTGAATATCGTTTTAAAGGCATTCAAATTGCAACGGTTTCGGAGTCGAATTACAGTTTCACAAAAAACATTCACTCGCTTATTGCAGGCATTGATTTGCGCACCGACAAATTTGACGAAACGCCTTTAGATACAAACGCTTTGCGCAGCTATAATTACAGAACCATAGGGGCTTTCGCGCTTTATACTTTGCGCTTTAAACGCGGCACAACAATTGAAGCAGGCATTCGTACAGATTACAATTTTGAGAAAGGAATTATTCCGCTGCCGCATCTTGCCGTTATGCAGCAATGGAATAAAATTTTTCTGACAAGACTGAACGGTGGAATGGGTTACAAACTGCCTACAATTTTTCAGGGCGAAAGCGAGGAAATGAATTTCAAAAATGTGCGTGCACTTTCTAAAAGTTTAAAGCCTGAATTATCGGCAGGAGCAACATTGGATTTACAAGCGCGTTTGCCGAATTTTGATGGCGTAAATATTACGATTGCGCAACTGTGGTTCTTCACGCATATTTTCAAACCTATTGTTGCTGCGGAACAAAAAATTCAACCCTGCTTTACGCTCGATTGTGATGAACTGCTTTTTAATAATGGCGTTGGTAATATTCAGACAAAAGGCGTAGAAACAAGGCTGCAACTATATTACAGAGGATTTACATTTGCTACGGGTTATACTTACACCGACCATAAAAACAATTTGAACGGAACTTCGCAACAAGCTGTTATCACCGCGCCACATCAGGTTTCGTTGCTTGCGGGCTATGAATTGTTTAAAAGATTCAGTGCCGGAATTGATGCTTATTTTTTCAGTCCTCAAACACTTAGTAACGGTCGCATTACCAAAGCAATTTGGGAACTCGGACTCAACACACAATTGAATCTTAAATACGTTTTGATTTTTGCCAACATCGAAAATATTTTAGACATCCGTCAAAGCCGCTATGGAGAATTGGTAAAGGCAAACCCAACTTTCAGAAATCCGAAATTCAGTGAAATTTACGCACCGCTCGAAGGCACGATTTTTAATGCCGGAGTGAAAATTATTTTGGGCAGCATCGGAAGAAAAGATGATGATTGATTTTGTATAAAACAAAGAATCCCGACAGCAATGCCGGGATTCACTATTGGGAGTGGGGTTCGGCTTAGGATAAATATGAATCCAACAGGTTGGGGTTCGTTGTTTGTTTTAGCTTTTGCATACACCTTTCTTTAATCTGGCGGACACGCTCGCGCGTTAAACCGAAACGTTGCCCGATTTCTTCAAGTGTCATCGGGTCTTTGCCGTTCAAACCAAAGTAGCTGCTGATAATTTCCGCTTCTCTTTCGTTCAGATGACTGAGCATATTATTTACTTCTCCTTCAACACTCTTTTTTATTATCGAATCTTCGGGGGTCATTTCATCGCGGTTGCTTAAAATTTCAACAAATGTTCCTTCGCCATTCACCTTTGCATCGGTAGAAAGCGTTGGTGCATTGCTGCGGAAATAATCATTTATATCTTCCTTGCTCATTCCAACCATTTCTGCTAATTCATCAATGGACGGCTCGCGCTGATAATCCTGTTCAAAAGATTGAAAGGCACGATTTATTTTTGAAAATGTTCCCACTTTATTTATCGGAACACGAATGATGCGCGACTGCTCTATGATGGCTTGCATCATCGCCTTACGAATCCACCAAACGGCATACGAGATAAATTTGAATCCTTTTGTTTCATCAAATTTCTTTGCCGCACGAATCAACCCAAGATTCCCTTCGTTTATTAAATCGCTTAATGGCAGCCCTTGATTCTGATATTGTTTTGCAACGCTTACAACAAAACGAAGGTTAGAACTAACTAATTCTTCGAGCGCGTCTAAATCGCCCTCTTTAATTCTTCGGGCTAATGCGCCTTCCTGTTCTGAATTTATCACTTCATTTTTTCCGATTTCGGAAAGATACTTTTCGATGCTTTCGCTATCGCGTTGGGTAATTTGGTTGGTAAGCCTTAGTGCTTTCATGTTTGAGGTGTTCAAGTTTTTAATGTTTTCAGATAGTATTACGCACTACATCAAAAAAATGTTACGAAACCGCTTGACAATTTCTGAAATAGGTGTTAAGTGGGTTAACCAATTTTCGAAAGGAAATAAGGTTGCAGAAACTATATTCACTTTAAATTGATTCTTTTACTTCGCTATCGCGAATTAAATATGATAAAGTCCAAACACATTCGGTCGTACCTTACGCACAAGCCAACAGGAAATTTTGATGCGATTATTATAGGCTCGGGCATGGGCGGCATTACCACCGCAGCGCTGCTCGCCAAAGAAGGCAAGAGAGTTTTGGTATTAGAAAAACACTACACCGCAGGGGGCTTCACTCATGTGTATATGCGCAGGGGCTATATGTGGGATGTGGGCGTGCATTACGTGGGCGAAATGCAGAATGAAAAAAACGTAATGACAAAAATGTTCAGCTACATCAGCGAAGGACGACTGAAGTGGGCAGATATGGGTGAGGTGTATGACAAAATGATATTCGGCAAAAAGGTATATGATTTTGTGAAGGGTTCTGATGCGTTTAAGGCAAAATTAAAAATTGATTTTCCTGCACCCGAAGACGGCAAGGCAATTGATGCTTATGTGGATGCTATTTATGCCGCGCAACGCTCGCAGATGAACTACTTTGTTGAAAAATTGTTGCCTTCTTTTCTGCAACCATTCCTCAGCAAATGGCTGCGTAAAAAAGCATTGAAGTGGAATAAAACAACGCTTGAAGTAATGCAGGAAATTACTTCTAACAAAGAACTAATTGCAGTGCTTACAGGGCAGTTTGGCGATTACGGTTTGCCGCCATCACAAAGCAGCTTTATGATGCACGCGGTGCTGGCAAAGCACTATATGCGCGGAGGCAGTTACCCGATAGGCGGCTCGGGCAAAATATTCGACACCATTGCGCCAACAATTTGTGCAGCAGGTGGCGAAATATTTGTGAATGCAGGTGCGCAAGAAATCATTGTAAAGGATGATAAAGCCGTAGGTGTGCGCATGGAAAATGGCGATGAATATTTTGCCAAATCAATTGTGAGCAATGCAGGAGTTTACAATACTTACAATCATTTGTTACCAAAAGAAATAGCCGAAAGAAAAGGACTTGTTTCAAAACTGAAAGGTGTGAAGCCATCAGTCGGGCATGTGTGTTTATACATTGGTTTGCGACACTCAAAATCATCTTTGAATTTAGGCAAAGCTAACTATTGGATTTTCCCTGACAATTATGACCACGATAAAAATATTGCCGCCTATCTTGAAAATCCCGATGCGGAAATTCCCGTAGCATATATTTCTTTTCCCGCAGCCAAAGACCCCGATTGGGAGAAGGAATTTCCCGAGCGTTCTACCATTGAAATTATCACACTCGCACCATACAAGTGGTATGAAAACTGGAAGGATAAAGAGTGGATGAAACGCGGTGATGAGTATGAAGAAAAGAAAGAAAAACTAAGCCAGCGTTTGTTGGAAAAGTTATTTGAACACGAACCACAACTGCGCGATAAGATTGATTACTATGAACTTTCAACGCCTTTGAGTACGGCACATTTTACTAACTATCGCTTGGGAGAATTGTATGGCATTGACCATGATGTGGAACGTTTTGAACAGAATTTTTTGCGACCTAAAACTCCAATTAAAAATCTTTACATGACAGGTCAGGATGTTGTTACCTGTGGCGTAGGCGGTGCGCTTTCGGCTGGCTTGCTTACTGCATCTGCAATTACAGGCAAGAATTTGATGAAGCGGTTGAAAAACTAATTCTATACATAAAACGGGATAAAAAACGATACGCTACCACAGAGGCACAAAGCCCTATCGTCTTTGTACCCGCTCTTCGGGATGTTAGCGCAGCGCATCCCGAAGAACAGATAAAACGGATTTTCAAAATCCCTCCATATCTGCCGTTCCAGATGCCTTTCAGAACACCTCGAACAGCTAATTGCACCAGAATTAAGTTGGCGGGCAAGTTTATTCAATAATTCCCGCAACCCTTCCAATCCCCTTTTTGATTTTTTTGGCAAGCCTCTCTCCACAATTTTGATGCCACATTTGCTTTTTTGGTGTTATCAGTTATCTTTGCGTTCCTTTTTTGCAAAAAGTGGGCAGATTTTCATTCGAAATTTTAGCGTAAACCTTTACCGGGCAAGCGTTTGCCGTGATATTTGCTGTCTGATTGCAAAAGAGAAAAGTTCAAACTTAATAATGTAAATACATGGCTAAGAAAGACAATCGCCCTAATTCAAACTTCTCAAAAATCACCATCATGTTGGCAAGTCCCGATTCTGTTTTGGATCGCAGCCACGGTGAAATTAAGAAACCGGAAACTATTAACTACCGTACTTACAAGCCCGAAATGGAAGGTTTGTTTTGCGAGCGCGTTTTTGGACCAACCAAAGATTATGAATGTTACTGCGGCAAGTACAAACGTATCCGCTACAAAGGTATCGTTTGCGACCGTTGCGGTGTGGAAGTTACCGAAAAGAAAGTGCGCAGGGAGCGCATGGGTCACATCAAACTGACCGTGCCGATTGTACACATTTGGTACTTCAAAAGTCTTCCTAATAAAATAGGTTACTTATTGGGTATGAGTTCTAAGAAATTAGAAAGCATTATCTATTACGAGCGTTATGTGGTAATTCAACCCGGCAAAGCTGCCAATGGCGTTACTGTGCAAACAGAAAAAGGCGAAGAAGAGCGTAACCTTGCTTACTTGGATTTGCTTACCGAAGAGGAATACATGTCGGCATTCGACAATGAAATCCTGAAAGGCAATCATCTTTTGGAAGATACCGACCCTAACAAGCTGGTAGCCAAAATGGGCGCAGAAGCCATTAAAGAACTTTTGACACGCATCAACTTAGATGAGTTGAGCTATGAATTGCGTCATGCTGCAGCAAACGAAACTTCACGCCAGCGTAAAAGCGAGGCTTTAAAACGTTTGAGTGTTGTGGAGGCTTTCCGCGATGCAAATGACCACGTTGAAAACCGCCCCGAGTGGATGGTTGTTCAGCACCTGCCGGTTATTCCGCCTGAGTTGCGCCCGTTGGTGCCATTGGATGGCGGTCGTTTCGCTTCATCAGATTTGAACGACTTATACCGCAGGGTAATTATCCGTAACAACCGTTTGAAACGTTTGATTGAAATTAAAGCTCCCGAAGTAATTTTGCGTAACGAGAAGCGCATGTTGCAGGAAGCGATTGACTCGTTGTTCGATAACTCACGTAAATCTAATGCCGTTAAAGCAGAAGGTGGTCGCCAGTTGAAATCATTGAGCGATGTATTGAAAGGAAAACAAGGGCGTTTCCGTCAGAACTTATTGGGTAAAAGGGTTGACTATTCAGGTCGTTCGGTTATTGTTGTAGGTCCTGAATTGAAACTGCACGAGTGTGGTTTGCCGAAAGATATGGCTGCCGAACTTTTCAAACCGTTTGTTATCCGCAAATTGATTGAAAGAGGCATCGTAAAAACGGTAAAAAGCGCGAAAAAATTAGTAGATAAAAAAGAGCCAATCATTTGGGATATTCTTGAAAACGTGTTGAAAGGTCATCCGGTTCTTTTGAACCGTGCGCCTACGCTTCACCGTTTGTCCATTCAGGCTTTCCTGCCTAAATTGATTGAAGGAAAAGCGATTCAGTTGCACCCTTTGGTTTGTACAGCGTTCAACGCTGACTTTGACGGTGACCAAATGGCGGTTCACGTTCCGTTGGGTAACGCTGCTATTTTGGAGGCGCAGATGCTGATGTTGGCTTCACACAACATTCTGAACCCGCAAAACGGAACGCCTATCACACTTCCTTCGCAAGACATGGTGCTTGGTCTTTATTATATGACCAAATCAAAACAAAGCACTAAAGAAGAACCTGTGAAAGGCGAAGGCTTGACTTTTTACGGTGCAGAAGAAGCAGTAATTGCTTTCAATGAAGGTCGTGTTGATTTACACGCTATCGTTAAGTGCCTGACAAACGTTAAAGAAAACGGTCAGCTTAAAAAGAAAGTAATCGAAACTACGCTCGGCAGAATCCTGTTGAATCAGGCTGTACCGGTTCAGGTTGGTTATGTAAACAAGCTGTTGGGTAAAAAAGAATTGAAAAATGTAATCGGTGATATTT
>CAZSEG010000080.1:3651-14673 GCA_964605875.1 uncultured Chitinophagaceae bacterium | reverse complement strand
GATACTGTTGTAAGCACTTTTCTTGCTTTCAGCAGTCCTGCTTACAAAAGAACGTGGGTGGATATTTGGGGCGAACCCGGGCAGGTTATTTGCGGCAACATTGCGCTTTACAAAAATCTTATTGAGGGCAGCAGCACCAATTTTATTTGCATTGACGATAACATTCACAACCGCATACTGATAAACGAAGACGGCACGGATACCTGCTTTGTGCAGTTCATTTCTTCTACTGCCGAACACAACGGCAAGCCCCGCCTTACCATTGACATTTACAACAAATCATCCGATTCGGTTGGCGTGTATATCAAAGGAAATGCGGGCAGTACCATACACGCATGGAACGAGTATTATTATTACGGCTACACGCACCGCTATCAAAGCTCGTTTGAAGATTTGGGCGAATCATGGGCGGTGAGGGGCAACACCGCAACCACCGTCAGCGACATTGGTTCTGCCGAATCTGTTTTGCTGGTCGGGGCTTATGCTTCCAAAGTCAATTTTTCCGACATCAACGGAAACAACTGGTCATATTCGGGTTATGTGGGCGAAGGAAAATTAGTGCCGTTTTCAAGTCGCGGTCCTTTGACGGATAACACCGTGAAGCCCGACATCACTGCGCCTGGGCTTACCATTGCCACAGCCGTGAGTTCTTATGATACCGCTTACACGCCCACAGGCTCTAAAAGCACAAACACCGTAAGCGCGTACCACGACCCTGCATTAAACAAAACGTTTTATTATGGCGAGTTTACGGGTACATCCGCTTCTGCGCCTGCCGCATCGGGAATCATTGCATTGCTGTTGCAGGTGAACCCCAATTTAACGCCTGCACAGGTGAAAGAAATCGTTACATCAACCGCAATAAAAGACGCACACACGGGCGCAATTCCCGCAGGAGGAAATAATAACTGGGGCTTCGGGAAAATCAACGCTTACGGAGCATTGCAAAAAACGCTTGCAGAATATCCGTCAGGCATCATAAATTACAGGGGCGAAAAATTGGATTGCGTATTGTTCCCGAACCCTGCCAACGGAATATTTTCCATCAGCTACAACAGCGAAAAAGAACATCATCTTCAACTCGAAATTTACAACGCTATTGGCGTTTTAATTTTATCGGAACAATGGCAAACAACACAGGGATTAAATCTCAAAACAATAGACTTAAAACAATATGCTTCGGGAGCGTATTTGGTGAAAATGACTTCCGAAAATGGTTTTACAACTTTGCGGGCAGTGGTGAGATAGAGGTGAGCGCGGATTTTCACAAACCTGATTCCGCAAGCAGCTTCTCAATATTATCTTTTTCTCTGGTATCGTGAATTTCTTTTGTAAGCGCTTTTTTGAAGGCAGCAGTTGATTTTGATGCATCGCCTTTCATGCCGTAGTATTTTCCAATCCAGTAGTGTGTTTCCCAAAACTCGGGATTGGAGGATTCAAATTGTTGAACAAAATCAGCTTCATTTTGTAAAGAAGTTTTGTCTTTTACTGCCTGCTTTATCTGCTTGCGCAGTGTTTTGAATTGCTGAAATTTTTTCCAGTCATCCGAAAGTAAAAACGAATCCTGCGGAATAATTAAATCTGCTTCGGCAAGTGATTTGTTGGCAGTGAAGCCTGATGCTTCGGCAAATACTTTATTCAAATCGTAACATACAAATGCGCCCAGTTGATAAGGATTTGCAGACACCCACATCAATCTTTTTTCGGGTTGAAAAATTACTGCATGATGGCTGATAAGTTGATTTAATGCTTTCTCATTACTCATGCCGATATTTTTTTCGCCCAAACCTTTTTGGTTGCGCAAAATATTTGCCGCCTGCGCAGGTGTAAGTGTTGCTGAATTGCCAATCAGTTCATTCATTCTTTTATAGCGATACATGGAGGATGAAGTGGTGATGTTTTCAATGTTATCCTTATCGTGTTTAAATGTGTCGCTTTGATAATGATTGGCGCAAATGATGAGATTGGAATCAGGCAACAGCAACACCGTTTTTGCAACGCTCTTTTCTATCAATGCAGTTTTGCCATCGGCTGCCGAACCGACCATAATTGTTTCACACACGAACGACCGATACTTTTTTGCGATAATAAATGCTTCATCAATATTGCCTGCATATTGCAAAATCTGCCTTGCAATAATGGCGATGGGTGTTGTCGCTTTTGTTGGCACATCAGACTTTGCAGCGTTGATGGTAACCGTCAAACCTTTTTCGTTCATGCCCGAAACACAACCCATAAACCCGCCCCACGTAACGATTGCAAAGCGATGTCCTGCATCGGGTTTGCAGAAGTAAACGATTTTGTCTTCTGCAAATTTATCACCCAAACTGAAATCTAAGTTCCTTCCTATAAGCAAGGAAGAATCCTGTGTGCGATTGCCCCATGCGCCAAAAGAAGTGCAACCGACCAATGCCAAACTTTGCAGTGCATGACCAATGTCGTGCGCTGCATGATAATTCAACATACGGTCGTAGGCGGGCGCGATGTAATTAAATTCATCGGGAGCAGAAAATGATTCGCCATAGATTTCTTTCTTGTGCTCTTCGGGAAAATGCTTGTCTAACTCACGGGTAAAAATGCGTGTTACAAATGCCAGAAAGGTGAGATAGCTTTTGCTCGAGACTAATTCGTCAATTTGTTCAACAAAATATGCTTCCTGCAAGTGCAGCAATTCTTTGTTCAGCTTGCCTGTGATAACGCCCCGCTCGAATGCTTCGCCTTCCACGTATTCTTCCCACAAACCATACTCATTTTTACGCAACCAGTTGTTGCCGATGCGATAATGATTTTCAGAAACAGTTTCCCGTGATAATTCAAGCGATGATTTGTTTTTTACTTCGGGTATTTGCGGAGCAAGTCCCCAGCGGATGTATGCAAAAGCTGCAAACAACAACAGCGCAACGAAGCCGAAAATGTATGCAAGAACCTTAATCAGTTTGCGCATTGGCAGCAAGTATTTTGTTGATGAGGTATTCTCTTCCAAGCAGCATGGTGCAGGTAATCACAGCGCTTACCGAAACACCCAACACACCGTGCAGGTTCACGTTTTGCCCGGTGAGCAACAGATTCGGCACTTTTGTTTTTGAAGTAATCATGGTTTTCATCGGGTCGTTGAAGTCTTTTACGATGCCATACATGTTGCCGTCATCGCTGCCGATGTAGTCGCGATAGGAGAGGGGCGTTGAAGTGTAATAAGACTGTATGCAATCTTTAAAACCCGCGAACTTCGTTTCTATTTCATCAAACAATCTTTCAGCTTTTCGCTTCTTGAATTGCTGATAGTCTTCGCCTCTTTCGCTTTCTTCTAAGGTAGTGTTTATGGTGTATTCCCATTGTTGCACCTCATCATAACGCATGTAGCTCATTATCGCCAAACCTTCCGCATATTCCCTGTTTTTGCCATGCGCACATTCAAATATTGCGATGCACTGGGGCCAGTTTTCATCGGTGTGTTCCAACATATTCCACACATCATCCTGCGCAGAATAATAGTAATTGCGGTTGCGATATTTCCACGAATTTGGTTTAAGCACAATGTAGGCTACAAAAATTGAAACAGAGTTTTCCAAACTTTTGATGCGGTTGCGATACGCATTTCTAATAAGGTCTGTTTGCAGCATATCCAGTGTTACCGAAGGGTGAATGTTGGAGATAAAAGTTTTGCCGTAAATCTTCTCATCATTTTCGCAAAGCACATGATTTACTTCATCGTTTTGCACCACAAAGCGTATAACTTTTTTCTTGCGAAAAATATCTCCGTTGTTTTCTTTGATGACACGCGCCAGCAGCTTGGCAATCTGGTCGCCACCTGCGGTGCATTTCATGGAGCTTTCTATGTAGCTGTTTACCACCAGCGCATGAACATACAAAGGCGTTTTGCCGCCAATGCCTGCATACAACATATTCGTTCCCGCCAACACATTGCGCAACTTTTCATTATCCGTCAGCGCATCAAAATATTGCTTTGCGCTGCGCATAAACAGCTCTCCTTCGGGGTACGAGCCGATGGGTTTGAGGTTATACATCGGGATGTCGCTGCATATTTTTTGAATGTCGCTGCAATACTTTCTGATGGTTTCGCCTTCGTTCGGAAAATGCTCCGTCATCACACGAATAAAGTTATCGTAACCCATGCCATAAGGATATTCCTTTGCATCGTTTTTAAACAACACCACATCAAATCCCTCGCTGTCCATGTGCGCAAGATCCAGCCTTTGCATAATGCCGCAGTAGTTGAAAATCTGATAAAGATTTTGCCCTTTTTCTAAGCCGCCAATGTAGTGTACACCGGTATCGAACGTTACGCCATCGCGCTTAAAGGTTTGCAGGCTGCCGCCTATCTGCTCGTTTTTTTCTATTACGCACACGCTCATCCCTTCTTTGCTCAAAATGGCTGCACACAGCAAGCCGCCTAAGCCCGAGCCTACTATTACAATATCGTATTTTTTGTCTGCCATTGAATTTTAATCAAGGGATTTTTGCGCGCCACGAAATTGCATTTTTTATTAAAGCGGATGGAATGATGTGTATTGTTTAGTAAGAAACTGTTGAAAATCTGCAATCGTTGGTCGTTAACATTATTCGGTTTTGACCAACGATTGCAGATTTTAGAAGTGTCCGGAAAGTTTGTTTTACTTCACCACCAATTGCCTGCTGAAAGTTTCGGCAGCGGTGTTTACGGTAACGATGTAAATACCCGAAGCATAGCCGCTTAAATCCAAATCGAAATTATTGATGCCGTTGTAGAGGCGCGTGGTTTTTTGATATGCAATCATTCCTTTTACATCCGTAATGCTGATAGTGGCATCGTTTTCAAGCGAAGTATTTATCACTACGCTGCTTGCCTGCTCGGCAGGATTCGGCAGCAGTTGCATCCATTTGATGTTGCCTTTTTCGGCAAGCGCAGCCGAAACAATTTTGGTGGTTTCTGTGGCTCCGTCAAAATCAATTTGCTCCAAGCGATAGTAGTAGCGCACACCCGCTGCCACATTTTTATCATCGTATTTGTATCGCTGCATCTCGGTTGAATTTCCCGCGCCTGCGGTGAAGCCGATGGCAGTGAAATCTTTGCCGTTTGTGCTGCGTTGAATTTCAAAACCTGCATTGTTTATTTCGGTGGCGGTTGCCCATTCTACTGCGATATAATTATTGTTGATGGCGCGGGCGTTCAGTTCCGTAAGTTTTACGGGCAAGTGTTGCCCTGCTCCGCTGTTGCCTCCGCCACTGAATCCGCTGAAGGTGCTTAAACCTGTTCTGCGCGCTGCATTGGTTTGTGTAAAATCGGGCATCAGTGAATGTGCATTTGCCACTGCATGACTGCCCTGAAAACCCCAGCTTCCGCTGTTCCAGGTGCTGCGTTTAAGCACACGCAATTCGTTTGGTGTAGCAGCCAATTCATCTTGATTGTCCGCATTCATAAATGGCGCGCTGAACTGAATGTTGTACGGAAGATTTCCGCCATCGTATTCTACGTGCCACACGTAATCACCTTTCACATCCACCCAGTTGCCCGAGCCTGCGCTGTCTTCTACCGCGCTGCTGTAATCTCCGGGCAGTTCGCCAACAAAACCGATGTTGGAGCTGTCGGGATCTCTATCATAAAAAGTTGCCGTGATGTATTGATTATTTCCCGAACCGTCCAATACTTCAATCGTAACGGGCGTGTAATATCCTTCATCGGCAGTGCCATGTTTGCCAAGCACATCCACAATCCCCATCGGGAACAAATATCTTGTAGCCGCATTGCCCAATTTTCTTTTCAGCACACCTTGAAAGAAAGCATCGTTGGTGTTGCCGTTGGTGCGCATCACAATGTTGCTGTCGGCTCGCAGCATGGTGATGGTTTTGTACCTTACGCCTGTTTCAATATCGCCTCCTTCGCTAATCAATTTGCCGTGTTTCAGGTTGAGGAAGTTTTTAATTTCAATATCGGTTAATAAATTGGCTTTGCCATTGTTTCCGGCTGCATTTTTATCAATTTGCAGATTGGAAATAATGCCGGGTTGCAAGCCGTTGTTGCGTATTTCAATCAGTTGCCCTACCGAGCCGTTGATGTTCAGCAACGCGCTGTCCAAATGTGTAACATTGCCGTAGTTCAATTCGCCATACAATTTTACATCGCCCTGTATATTCAGGTTATATTTCTTCATGTTTATCACGCTTGCATCGCCTTTTGAAATAAAATCATTGGCGATGTTCAGATGCGATTTCACATCAACCGTATCGGCAGTTACTACCAGATTGCAGATGCTGCCGTTGTCCATTCTCACGTATCTTGTTCCTTCACCGCTTAAATGCACCGCACCCGTAAGTTCTTCAATGGCATAAGTTTGAGCGCAATAGTTAAAGCCGCTGTGAATGCTTGCATCGCCCATCAGCCTGATGCCTTTGGCGATGTGTAAATTATTGTTGTCTAAGTTTACGACAGAGCCGTTCATAACCAGTATTTCAGCAGCCCTAAAACTATCAGTCAGCAACCATAAAATGTTTCGGGTATCCACTAAAACTTTTATCGAATCGCTGCCGTTGAAAGGCGGTGCTTCGTAGTTGCGCCAGTTGGGCGAGCCGTTGGTATATTCGCTTTCGCGCCCGTACCACACATAAGATTTTCCGAACTCATCCGCGCCAATAGAAGGATATTTGTCCAACAGGCGATAGTCGCCATCCATGTCTTCGCTCACGGCTGCAACTCTGATGCCTGCAAGCATATTTGGCGAAATGTCCTGAATATGCAAATCGGTTGCCGAAACATATTCGGGATTAACGCTTATAGAATTAACATCCTGACCGGGAGAAAAAATCCTTTGCCAGTCGAACAGCGTGAGCATATCGGTGAAAGCAGCCTGCGCGCCAACGCCTCCGGCAGCCACACTGATATTGGCAATGTCCACAGAAATATTGTTGTAATCCAAGCCTTCTTCCGCCCAGATAAAATCATCGCTTGCCGTGCTGATGGCATGACTTACCACAACATCGGCATTAACATCCAGCGCGATGCTGTTGTTTGCTAAAGTAAGTTCCGAAACAATCGGGTTGCCTGATGAAGCCGAGTTAATCCGTATTCCGGCAGCGGGATTTTCGGCTGCGCCAACGCCAACAGGATCTAAATCATCAATCATGTTGATTGAATTATGCGCCACAAAATCCGTGTGTCCGCCAATGATTGCAATTGCTGCGGCATGGTCACCACTTGCTCCGTGTCCGTTTGCGCGAACCGAATGAATCATATTATTGCTGATAACATTATTGGTTGGCGAAATGTCAAAAGCATTCAGATAAGCAATTCCGGTAGCCGACAAACCGCCTTCGTTCACAATGTAGCTGATGCTGTTGCCGTCAATCAATGTATGCTTAATGATTGATGTGGAAGAATCGCCTTTAAAAGCATTATTCCAAAGATTGTTTTGAATAGTTCCGAGATAAATTCCGGCACGGTCGGCAGTGTCTGCAATGTTAAAAGCATCTCCGCCCACGTGCTGTATTTTATTGCCAACAATAAACGCGCTGTCCTGATTTGCAAAAGCGATACCGATTTTGCCGATGGCATCAATGCCGTCAGTTGCGGGACCAACAATATTGTATAAAGCTGCATTGCTTTTGTTCAGCGTAGTGTCGTTGCCTATCACCGCAATGCCGTAGCGAACGCGCGTGATGTAATTTCTTTCAAACGAATTAAAGCTGTTGTTTTTGCCTTGCGCTTTATTGAAATCTGCAATGCTGTTTCCGTTTGCGTAAATACCGAAAGTGTTGTGCGCAGTGGTGTTTTGTGGCGCACCGCCAACGATGTTGCAAAAGCGAACGGTGTCTTTGCTGCAACCGTTACTATTGTTTGAAATAAAATGCACAACGGCAGTATTGTTTGCCTGTAAATTGTTGGCGATGGTCAAGCCGTTTACGTTACTTGTGTTGATGTATCTTCCGTCAATCGTAACCCTGTCTGCTCCGTTTAAGCGGATAATGGCATCCGCGCTGCTGCCGCGAACCTGAATACCGTTGCTCGCGGGCGTAATTTTAAGCGTATAAGATGGCGTTGATTTAACCGCGCAACCGGCATATTCTTCCCACTGATTTAATGCAACCGCTCCGTTTTCAGCAAACTGGCTGTGCTGAATTACAACTTTTACATTGCCCGAAAACGCGCCTTCATTCAAAGCATCAAACAAACCTCCTGCTTTGGTGATGGAAAGAAAATTAGTGTCATTTGCAACGCCTGTGGAATCCACCGTTAATGTGCCGCTGTAAGTTTTGATGGTGCGAAAAACATTTGCCACACCACTCACCGGAAACGCAGCCGAAGTCAAATCAACCGAAGCCGGAATTACGGCAAAAACTGCATCGTTCCATGCCACCTCTCCGCTCAAATCCTGCGCAACAATAAAGTATTGTACAGAATCATTTTTTGTAATCGAAGAAGTGAGTTTTGAAAAATCAATATCGAAATTAAAAGGCGAAACGCTGTTCGATGCTTCTACATATTTCCAGCCGTTCGACAGGTTATCGTTGGTTGCTGCAAGCGAATTATTTTCCGATTTCTTTTTAAAGTAAAGACGGGGAGCTAAACCTGCCGAAACTGCAATTCCATCGGCATCGGTGATAGTTGCAGAAACAGAAGCAGGCGCAACTTGTGTGCAATGTATTGGCGTATAGCTGATACTCGGTGAAGTTGCTTTCAACGTTGATGCGGCAAAAAGCGCGGCAAACAGCAGTTCATATTTCCATATCGTTTTCATAATACATACACTAAAGAGAGTTTTGGAAAAGCAAAACACTTATCCTACCCAACTTGTACGGAAAGGGTTACATAAGGTTTCAATTTCAGGTTACACACGGTGGGAGGGCGGGATTTTTATTTTAATAACAGGCGAGCGTTAATTATTGTTCTGTTTTTTGATTAACGATTTGAGATTAACGACTAACGATTGCAGAATTTAAACAGCCTCTTAATATCAGCCCCAATCATAAAATCCTAACCAATCAGCGTTCTATTTTCACCCCCAAACCCGGTTTTGTAAAATAAAGCACCCCTTTCGTAAAACGGTTCGGAATTTTTGGTTGTGGCTCAAGATGTTTACAGCAAATCAAAAATTTATTATCATGAAAAAAATTTTACTATCCGCAGCAGTTGCAATTGCATTAACTGCACAAGCGCAAATTCCCACAAACGGATTAACAGACCATTGGAAACTGAACGGCAACCTTCAAAATGACGTATCGAGCCGCCCATTTCTTCGTAATGAAGGATTTCACACTTGCGCTAACAATAGCGGTGTTACAACAATTCACGCAAGATATGCAGATACGCTGAACTTTATTGCCGATAAAAACAGCAGTGTAAACGCTGCCTACTGGTCAAGAAACAAGGGTTTTCCCGATTCCGTATTTTGTAGTTATGTACCGCCAAGTGGCGGGTGGTTGCTCTTTCCGGCAAGTACCGGATTGGAAACAAGCACAAAATATCAATTTGGAAATTCGGAAAGAACTTTTGCGCTATGGGCAAAGGCAAACAGATTAGCCGGCTCACACCGTTTGTTTTTTACGGGTGAACAGACAGCTAAAAAGGCTTTTGGTCTTGATATAAAACCGGGTACGAACACTGTTACATTGTTTACTTGGGGCGGAGGCGCAAACGATGTTAATGCCACAGTAAATGACCAGGATACACTTTGGCATCATTATGCGGCAACCTACGATGGCGCAGCGTTGAAACTATACATTGATGGTGTTTTTATTGACAGTTCAGCAATTTCAAACTTGAGTACATCACAAGATTGGATATTTTTTGGCTCAACCGGACAGCAGAGCGATGTCCGTTTAGATGATATTCTTTTGTACAGCCGCGCGCTTTCGGCAGCGGAAATTGCACAGGTTTTTAGCGGAACACAAACCGCCATCAGCGAGTTGAAACCTAACGAAATTGCGCTGAATATTTACCCGAATCCTGCGTTTGATATTTTGACGATTGAAGCGGGCGAAATTATTTCGGCAATATCGGTTACGGATTTAGCGGGAAGAACTATCGTTCAGCAAGCTGAAATTGATAATGCACAATCAAAAATTGATGTGAGTGCATTAGCGCAATCAACTTATTTTATACGCATTGTTGCCGCTAACGGCAAAACCGCTACAAGAACTTTTGTAAAACAATAAGCCCCAAAATTCCCCTTCGGGGGAATAACTTTTTTTCATAAAAGGTGGATTTTGTTTAATCCCGCTTTCGGAAACGAAGGCGGGATTTTTATTTTGATGATGCGCTGATTGTTATGATAAATGATGATTACACGAAGCGATGATTACACAGATTAAAGGATTACGCAGATTGACCATTGACGGATTTTGCAATTAGCACATTAACCATTCATCACACTCATCTCTCATAACTCATAACTCATTTTCACCCCAAAAACCCGATTTCGTAAAACGGATAGGGGGTTTCGTAAAACGGTTCAGAATTTTTGATGCTGCCGACAGATGTTTGCGCCCGAACAAAATTTAATGTTGTATGAAAAAACTATTACTCGCGGCAATGGCGGTAGCCGCAATTTTTACCGCACAGGCGCAAGCGCCTACCAACGGTTTATCTTTTCGTTATGAATTTAACGGAAACACAAACGATATTTCCGGCAACGGGCATCATGCTACTGCAACCAATGTCAGTTATGCAAAAACAGGCGTATTTAGTCCAACCGATTCGGCTATAGTTTATGCTGCAAACAGCGTGGTAAGTTGCAGTAACTTTTCGCCAACAAGCCAAACTTATTCATGTGTGGTGCGGGCAAAAATTACTGCGCAACCGAATACATATACCAATTTGATAGAAATTGGTAATCCGGCAGGATTTACTTCATATTTAAGGATACTTAAGGGCGGCACAAACAGAATACAAGCCGGGCATTACAATGCAGCCACATCATCGGGGTCGCAGTTTGAGGCAAACTATAATCCTGACGCTAATTATCATTATATTGCCATAGTAAGCATCTATAATGGCACTTCGCGTCAAATAAAAATTTATGTGGATGGCGC
>CAZSEG010000080.1:0-3641 GCA_964605875.1 uncultured Chitinophagaceae bacterium | reverse complement strand
ACTACCACAGGCTTTAACACCGGTATATAATTTACCACTGTTGAATTACCCTGCTAATCCTTTAGTGATGATTGGCGGGCGCACAGGCGTACAAAACTTTAATGTAAATGGCGGTATTGACAGGGTATTGTTTTACGAACGTGAATTAACAGCGCAGGAAATAAACAATATAATGACAACTTGTTCATTGCCCGTTAATACCACGCAAGCTGCCAACCTTTCTGTTTGTGCCGGCTCATCTACTACTTTAACCGCATCGGGCGACAGTATAAAATGGTTTGCCGACTCGCTAAGCACAATAGTATTGGGCGAGGGCAACAGTTTCACTACTCCTGTTTTAAACAGTGCCACCACATATTACGCGCAAACAATTAACGCTGCGCTTGATTGTTCTTCAGAAAGAGTTCCCGTAGCGGTTAATGTAATTCCTGCGGGAGTGCTTGCAGCACCTGCGGTTACTGCCGACACAAATATTGTTTACTGCGCAGGCACAACCGCAACGCTGACGGCTTCGGGTAGCGACACGCTCAGGTGGTATGACACGCCAACGGGCGGCAGCATCCTTGCAACAGGCAATACTTTTACCACACCCACACTTTCAGCCAATACAATTTTTTATGTTGAAGATTACAGCACTTGCAGCAACCCGAACACATCGCCCCGCGCGGCTGTTGTTGTAAAAGTTGGTGCTACTTTTTCCATTGCAAATGCAACACCTGCACACGAGTTGAATATATGCAACAACAGCACCACCACGCTGACATTAAACACTGATGCCGATAATATTGTGTGGTCGCAGAACGGCACTACATTCGGAACAGGATTAAGCGTTACCACTCCGGTGGTTTCGGGCAACACTACTTTTATTGCCACCGCAACCAAGCAGGGAGCTTGCACTATAAATTTGCCGGTTAATGTAACCGTGTACAATGCAGGCACAGCAACCAACACTACACCTCCTACTTCTAATCTTTGCCCCGGAGACTCTGTTACGCTTTCTGCAACCGCATCAAACGGTGCGCCTTTATATTGGTTTATCTCCCTCAATAATGTGCTTACTTCATTGGGTATTGGCGATTCTTTGCGTGTTGAAGTAAATAACAGTGGAACTTACTACGTACGCGCAGGCTCGTGTGCCGTCCCATTGGTTACTGTTCAGTTATCTGTTGCTCCTACACCTGTCGGCAACATCAGTCTTTCAGGCAGCACTGTTTCCTCAACTGCCTCAACTAATCTTTTCGACACTTATATCCTGAAACGAAATGACACAATAATATCGCAAAGCAATACTACCGGAACATTTACTTATCCTAATGCTACCTGTGGCAACTATCAGGCTTTCTTTACCAATACGGTAAACAGTTGCCCTGCTACTGTGCAATTTTTATTGAGAAGAACTAATGTTAGTACCGGTTGCGATAATATTTATGTAACCTACTATTCCGGTGGTTTAACATTCCCCGCCACCGTACAAGCAAGAAAAGGAGGCGGCACGTTTACAGCACCTGTTCCACTGAGCCAAACCAGCCAAGTTGCGCTCAACAATATTTGTACTGTGGTAGGCGGCACAGCCAATTTAGAGTTGAGAATTGTAGGAGCAAACGGATGTACATACTTTGTAAGCATGACTATCAATAGTGTAACTACCAATAGCTCTCCAACAGTGAAATCTGCCGATAATACCGAAGGCGATTTGCTTACAAGCTGTACTATTATTTCAAATATTGTAACAGTAGGAATTGCCAATCCAACCAATACAACAAATGCTTCAAACTTAACAATTTGCGCAGGCAAGTCCACCACACTTACGGCTACCGGAACAGGAACTTTGAAATGGTACGATGCACCAACCGGTGGCACGGCTTTGAATACGGGAACTTCATTTAATACGGGTGCGCTTAACAGCAACAAAACCTTTTATGTGGAAGCAGCATCAGGAATTTGCACAAGTTCAAGAGTTGCCATACCGGTTACGGTGAATGCTGTTCCTGCAATAAGTTTTGATGCAGGCTTGGATACGGTTATTTGCGCAGGAAAATCTACTGTGCTGAGTGTGAACCACACGGGAACATCGCTTGTGTGGAATACGGGAGCTACGGGCTTATCTGTAACGGTTAATCCTTCCACTACTACTACCTATACTGCAATATCATCTAATGCGGGCGGCTGTGCCGATACTGTGCGCAAAACCGTAGTGGTAAAACAACCCAGCGCATCGCAGTTTTCCGAAACTGTTTGCTTTGGCAACAGCTATACATTTAAAGGACAAACGCTTACACAAAGCGGAGCATACAGAGATACGCTGACAAATGCAGTTGGTTGTGATTCGATAATTACGCTGAACTTCATTGTACGTGATAAAGCGGAAAAAATCATCAACGCGCAAATTTGCACAGGTCAGTCATACACATTCAAAGGACAAACACTC
This sequence comes from uncultured Chitinophagaceae bacterium, assembly GCA_964605875.1. Lineage (GTDB taxonomy): Bacteria > Bacteroidota > Bacteroidia > Chitinophagales > LD1 > UBA7692. The sequence continues at coordinate 1,213 of CAZSEG010000080.1, read as the reverse complement.
ACGCAAGACGGTCAATTCTTTGATACACTGCAAACCGCTTTGGGCTGCGATAGTTTCATTACATTGAATCTGAGTGTAAACAGTTTTGTAACAGGAAGCGTAAGCGCGGCTATTTGTCAGGGTGGAAGCTATGCTTTCAACGGACAACAACTTACACAAGATGGTCAATACCTTGACACGCTGATTTCGTCAGGCGGTTGCGATTCAATTGTAACACTTACATTGACTGTAAATGCTTTGCCAAATCCAACGATTACGCAAAACGGCAATCAGCTTTCAACACAACAATTCAGCAGCTATCAATGGCGGTTGAACAGCAACAATATCAGCAACGCCACCTCGCAAAACCACACTGCTACGCAAAACGGCAACTACACGGTGGTTGTAACTGATGCGAACGGTTGCAGCAATACATCAGGCGCAGTGAATGTTACGGGAGTGGGAATAAGTGTGATTTTAGATTTTAGAAGTGTGATTTATCCAAACCCTGCAACGACCGAATTGAACATTGAATGTGATGAAGAAATTGAATCTATCCAAGTTGCAGATTTGTTGGGAAGGATAATTATTGCTCAATCCAACCTCTCAACTTTCAACTTTCAACTTTCAACTTCCGAATTATCAGAAGCAACCTATTTCATTCACATCAAAACACAATCGGGCAAAACAGCCGTGAAGAGTTTCATAAAACAATAGAGATTTTTCATTGTCTTGGATTTTGTTTTAATCCCGCTTTCGGCAACGAGGGCGGGATTTTTTATTTGCTATGTGAAAAAAATGGAACGCTGATTATTATGATTTAATATCTGTGCCAATCATCAAAATCCTAATCAATCAGCGTTCTGTTCTCCTTACAATTTTGTCCGATTTAATGATGGAAGAAGGCTGTTTCATCTTCAAATTTTCAAATCATCTCATTTTCAAATCAATGGTGTACTCCATGTTCTTTGTGCCTTTGCAGGATAAAATTATCCCGTGCGCAGTATAATTTTTAAAAAATGTAAGTCATATTTTGCTTTTCAAGTGTAGAAGTTTACATTTGCGCTCCGTTTTTTGAAAGAAGTGTGCTGCGAAGATTATCCGGTTGGGTTGAAACCACTTGGTTTTCAATGGTATTTACACTTTATGTATGAACTAAAATTTAAGCCAGCGTAGCTCAGTTGGTAGAGCTACTGATTTGTAATCAGTAGGTCGGGGGTTCGAATCCCTCCGC
>CAZSEG010000079.1:12269-14700 GCA_964605875.1 uncultured Chitinophagaceae bacterium | reverse complement strand
GTGTATCCGGTGGTGCGGCATGGAACATTAAACGAGCAAATGGTATCGCCAAAAAAAATTTATTCGTGTGATACAGGCATCAGAACTTACTACACCGGTGAACGGGATTGGGGCGCACTGTTTGAAAACTATGTGTTTTTGCGGTTGAAATATTTAAAGCCGAAATACATTTACCAAGACACCTTGGAACTTGATTTTTTGACAGAAAATAAATGGCTGATTGAAAGTAAATTTCACAACGAAGCATTATCGGAAAAGCAGCAGCAACTTTTCGACAGCATCAAAGCGAAAAAAAAATTTATTGTAAGAAGCGAGCAGGATATTGAGGCAATCAGGAGTTTAAAAATTTAGCAGTTGCGATAATTTTTTCCGTAGAAGCGTTTCGTTTGCTTTATAGAAGAGTTTGTGCATCCAAATTTTTAATCGTTTAATCTGTTTTCAATATCCATTCGCTGATGCAAAACCCTTATGATTTCAATTTCGTTTTGCTTTTCGATGTTGCGATAGAAAATAATATGCGATTTTACTTTCGCACAACGGTAATCTTTTCTGATGTGGCTGAAATCTTTCCCGGAAGCCGGATTTTCTGCCAAATATTCAATTTCATCCAAAATTAAGTTCACATATCTGTCGGCTTGCTTTATTGACCAGTTTTCAAAAGTATAAAGCCAGATATTTTCAATGTCTTCAGCCGCTTTGACACTGATTTTATAGTTCATCAGTTATATTTGTCGTGAAGATTTTTCATAAACTTCTTCCTGTCAAAATTCTGAACAAATCCTGATTTCTCGCCTTTTTTCAACTCCTTAACGAGTTCATTTTTTTTACCTTCTTCCTGTTCAAATAATCGCAAAGCTGCTCTTACAACTTCGCTTACAGAAGAATAGCGACCTGTCTGAATCTGATGATTGACAAAATTGTCAAAATAATCGCCAAGAAGAATTGAAGTGTTTTTAGCCATTTCGCATAATTTTATTTCAAACATACCAACTCTTGGTATAAGTTCCAAACTTTGGGAATCGTTATTGCAGGCAAAAGAGATTGGAAACCGCTACCCCAACTTACCCGACAGCTTTTCCAGCAACGCCATCAGCCTGCTGTTCTGCTCCTCTAACCTTGTTATGGTGTCTTTGTATAGTTGGCGGTCTTCTTCCGTTATACTTGTATTGTGAACATTTACGACTTCACTGAATACACCAGAATGTGTAATTGTACCGACATAATTTTGGTCTGCAAGGCTTATCAATTCTACTAAACTCATTTTGTATAAACCCGCGAGTTTTTCAATTCTATCTACGGAAAGCGTTGCCTGACCTTTTTCCAAAAGCGAATAAGTGTTGGGTGAAACTTCCAACACATTGGCAACATACTCCTGCGTGTAATTATTTACTTCCCGCAGCACACGCAGCCTCACCGCTAATTTTTCTGATGTATTCATTGCCTTTTGAAATAGGTCGCAAAGCAATGAATAAACGGGAATATTTCCATAAAAACCGTGAAAAGTTCCTGTTTATCGTTGCAGGAATATGTGCGGAAGGCAATTTGTTTGCGCTGTAATTTTCAGAAGGCTGAAAATTACCTCCGTAAGCCGAAAAGGGGGTTGCAGAGTAGGCGAAAACAAAATTATTATCATGAAAAAAATTCTTTTGAGTTCAGTTGTTTTGTTGGTATTTTCAGCATCTATGTTGGTTTTTCAGATGAGTTGCAAAAAAGATTTGAACGCTTCTCCAAATCAACAAAACAAAGTGTTGTATGTTAAACTTGAAACCAGTGGTTTTGAGCTTTGGACTGTCAACACAGACGGCAGTAATAAAAACAAAGTACCACTTACCTTGCCAAGTAATTTATCATTTCCAAGTACACCATCTAACTTCCTCCAATTTCTCCCATTAATTTCTCCTGATGGAAATACAATTATTCTGACACTCATGGATGCAAATTTAGGCTCAGATTTCTCTATTTACAGATGTAATATTGATGGAACAAATCTTACACTAATTGATGCTAAAGGAATTGCTGCGGCAGCATATTAGTCCTCATTGTTCAAGAAACTCTTGTAAACTGAAAAGCAGATTAGAGTTAGACAAATTTAAAAACCAATACAAAATGAAAAATTTAATTACGCTTATTACTTTAATTGTTTCGCTAAATGCAATCAGTCAGGTTACATTAGAAAATTCCTACTCTGATAACAGCAGTGGTTATTTTTTTAATCTTGTAAAGTTTAGCAACCTTTCAGAAAAGTATGTTTTTGCAGATTCAGTAAATATTCGTTTATATAACCTTAACCACTCCCTATACAAAACAATTGCTTTTCCTGAACCGAATCGGGAACCCGTTTTGTATAATATTTCTGATAACCTTTTTGATTTAGATAATGATTTAGAAATAATGATAACTTGGTATGAGTACGCTGGCGGAGAACGTTACC
>CAZSEG010000079.1:0-12259 GCA_964605875.1 uncultured Chitinophagaceae bacterium | reverse complement strand
GCCTGATTTACGTTTCGGCATGGAGCTGGTAGAATTGAAATCCCCTGCCGGCGCTCTTAACCAGGGAGACGAATCCCTGGATATGGTAGGGGGCGCGGATTTTAAAATAATGGATGATGCGGAATATGTGGTAGCTATAGTAGCTAAAGGTTGCAGCGCTTATACACGAAAACAGGTTGATGAATTAACGGATTGGGTAAAAAGGCCCCAGATAGGTATGACGGGACTAATGTATATAAAATATAATGAAGATGGCAGTCTGATTCTTCAAGCAGATAGTGCAAAACCTGTATCATATTATTTTACAGATATAGAAACTTTTAGAAATACATCTTCAGGCACAAAAATGTTCTTGTATAAAGAAGGAACTTATTACAGATACGGTAACGAGACCTATGGTGTAATTGGAACAGATGTATATAACCTGCCGGGTTCATACATTTCCAGCTTAAAGCATAATACAGAGGATACTTACTATTCGGGTATGCTATCAAATCCAAATCCAAATCCGTCACAGAATAGCACTCTTGTAAAGTATGAACTTCCAGACGGAGTAGCTAATGGTGAAATAGTAATTTACAATATGGATGGCAAAGAGCAAAAACGCTATCAGGTTGATAGAACATTTAAAGAATTAGTGCTTGATAATACAGACCTGCCATCAGGAAATTATTTGTATAATCTTTCAACTTCCGTAGGAAGTAGTTCTGCTAAAAAAATGATGGTGATAAGGTAAAGTTCCTTTGTTTTACTTGGTTGCGTCAGTCACTGTTGTTGATTAGATTTTGTTACCTTTGGTTTCATGGATGTAAAGAATAGATTGCGAAACAATCTGGTGAGGAAAATTCAACGCCTTTCAACAGATAAGCTGACAGAAATAAATAACCTGTTGGGCAAGATTGAACATCAAATAAAATCTAAAGAACGCACCCTCAGTTTAGCAGGTTCATGGAAGGATATTGACAATGATTTATTTCTTGACCTTACAATAAACCTGCACGATAACAGAAGTCTTTGACTTCATTCTCTCTGCGCACTCCGCGCCTCTGCGTGAGCCATCAATATCCCAACAGTTTCTCCAAACTTTCCTTTAACCTGTTTTTCGCCAGAAAATTTTGTTCCAACGAAATGGCAAAAGGCACAGGCGTATCCAACGAAGCGCAACGCATAACAGGAGCATCCAAATACTCAAATAAGTTTTCATTTATCCATGCAGCGATTTCCGCGCCAATACCGCCCGTTAAAGTATCTTCATGCAAAATCAAGACCTTACCCGTTTTTTTTACTGTTGCAGCAATTGCTTCTTTATCAAATGGTAATAGTGTTCTTAAATCCAAAACATCAGCCTCAATTCTGTTCTCTGATTTCTGTTCTCTGATTTCTTCTAAAATCCAATGCACTCCCGCGCCATAAGTAATTATTGAAACATCATCGCCTTCGCTTACCAATTTCGCTTTGCCGATTTCAACCGTGTAATAATCTTCGGGTACTTCTCCTTCAATGCTTCGGTACAATGCCTTGTGCTCAAAATACATTACGGGATTAGGGTCTTCAATGGCAGCACACAACAAACCTTTAGCATCAAAAGATGAACTCGGATAAACAATTTTCAATCCCGCTACATGAAAGAACCACGCTTCGTTGCTTTGAGAGTGAAAAGGTCCCGCGCCAACGCCCGCGCCCGTTGGCATACGAATCACTACATCGGCATTTTGCCCCCAACGCCAATAGCTTTTCGCAAGATTATTAACGATAGCATTAAAGCCCGTTGAAACAAAATCGGCAAACTGCATTTCCACAACGCTTTTCATTCCTTTCACGCTCATGCCCAATGCCGCGCTTAAAATTCCGCTTTCGCACAAAGGCGTGTTGCGCACTCTTTCTTTCCCGAATTTTTCAACAAAGCCTTCGGTGATTTTAAACACGCCTCCATACTCCGCAACATCCTGACCCATGATTACAAGGTTGGGGTAGCGTTCCATGCTTTGGCGCAAGCCCGAAGAAACTGCATCCACCAAACGCAAGTTGCGAGTTGCGAGTTGCGAGTTATGAGTTGGGTTGGCTGTTTCCTTGCAACTCGCAACTCGCAACTCGCAACTTTTGAAAGGAGCATAGACATCTCTTTCCTCTTTCTCCGTATCCGCCACAACTTCGCCTTGCTTATCTGCTGCATCAAAAGCCGCACGCACTTCTGCATCAAATTCGTCTTTCAGCATTAAAGGATAATCGGGCGAAATAATTCCCTGTTCAATCAGCCAGTTTTCATAGTTCACCACAGGGTCTTTTTTCTCCCATATTTCAAAGAGTTCTTTGGGTACATATTTCACTCCGCTCGCTTCTTCATGCCCGCGCATACGGAACGTCATACACTCTAACAAAACAGGATGCGGATTGGCAATCATTTCTTCGCGAAGCTGCTTTACGGTGTGATACACTTCAAGAATATTATTGCCGTCAATGGTTAAGCCTTTCATGCCGTAGCCGATGGCACGGTCGGCTAATTGTTTGCAGCGAAACTGTTCGTTGGTAGGAGTTGAAAGCCCGTAGCCGTTATTTTCAATTAAAATAATTACAGGCAAATCCCACACGGCTGCGATGTTGCAGGCTTCGTGAAAATCACCTTCGCTTGTGCCGCCATCGCCCGTAAAAGCAACAGTTATTTTCTTTTCGTTTTTCAATTTTGAAGCCAATGCAATGCCATCACCAACACAAAGCTGAGGTCCCAAATGTGAAATCATTCCAACGATGTGATGAGCATTTGTACCGAAATGAAAGCTGCGTTCGCGCCCCTGCGAAAAGCCGTTTTGCTTTCCCTGAAATTGCTCAAAGAGTTGCTGCAAATTGCAGTTGCGTGTAGTGAATACGCCTAAATTTCTGTGCAGCGGGCAAACATATTCATCCTCATCCAAAGCGGCTGTAACGCCTACTGCTATTGCTTCCTGACCGATGCCCGAAAACCATTTGCTTACTCTGCCTTGCCGCAAAAGTTTGAGCATTCGTTCTTCAATGACTCTTGGTTTAAGAATAAGTTTGTAAAGATGGATGAGTTCCTCGCTGGTGAGGTTTTTTCTATCGAAAGTCATGGAGCGAAACTATAATAGTAGTTTAACATACGATAAATTTTCTGTTAGGTAATTCTTTTATCATTGCACACAATAAATGCCTTCATATTTCGATTATATGGCGGCTTTTATTTCAATCAGATGAGGCAACGGTTTACTGTATTAACTTTTTTCTTTTTTCTTTTTTCTTTTTTCATCGGGAAAGCGCAAGCCCCCGTTGGCGGTGAAAACGTTTCGGAATTTCTGAATAATCCTTTCAGCGCGCGCATTCAGGCGTTGGGCGGAATCAACTTAACGCTGCATGGCGAAGATGCTTCGCTCGGCTACAGCAATGCCGCAACATGGAATCCGCAGATGCACAAAACGGTAACTTTCGGCACGCAGTTTTTACCAGGGTTCAGCAATGCGGGCAATGTGCAATACGCGCATCATTTCGATAAGAAAGCAACCTTCGGTTTCGGCATGATTTACCAGACTTACGGAAGCATTGTGCGCACCGATGAATCAGCCAATGAAATCGGGAAATTTACAGCTAATGATTTTGCATGGTATGGCGGTGGCGCGTATCACTTTGCTAAAATTCTTTCGGTGGGTGCAAACGCGAAACTGTTTTACTCGCAATTGGATAATTTCCACAGCATGGGTATGGCGGCAGACATCGCTTTCAGCGTGAACGACACTGCGCACAACATCACCGCAACGCTTGCCGCAACTAACATCGGTTATCAATTTAAAGCATACAGAAAAGGAAACAACGAATTGCTGCCTTTTGATTTGCGTTTGGGTTTTGCATTTGGCTTTAAAGGTTTTCCGTTGCGTTTTCATTTTACCGTGCATGACCTTCATCGCTGGAATATTCGCTACGATAATCCCGATGATGATGAAGGCGGAAATTTGTTTGAAGCGGGAACTTCAACCGTTCGCAAAAAGAACTGGGGCGATGAAATTTTCAGGCACATAATTATTGGTGTGGAGGCGAATATTAAAAAGGTGGTGCGCGTTCAACTTGCCTACAATCATCAGCGCAGGCAGGAGTTGAAGCAATTGAATGTGCGCGGCATGGCGGGCATTTCAATTGGTTTGGGTTTGCACATTAAGTATCTGGATATTCAGTATGCGTTGAATCCTGCCGCGCTTGGCAGAACTACCAATCACCTGACTTTTGCGGTGAATATTGCGAAGTTGCCTAAGAAGAAAAAAGCATGATAGAGCAGAGAACAGAAATCAGAGAACAGAAATCAGAGAGCAGAAATCAGAGAGCAGAAAATGGATGGTTCGACTTCGCTCACCATGACATAAAAGGTGTTTCTTTTGCATTCCAACTCGCAACTCGCAACTTGCTGCTCGCAACTCTATTCTTCGCATTTACATTTCAGAGTTGCAATTTTTTAAAAGGAAAAGAAGAAGCTACACAAGAAGTTGCCACAACTGATTCCATTGATATAGAAACCGTTGGCGGCATTACAAAAGCGATTCAGAAAGATTCTTTAGACGCAAATTTGTATGTGATGCGCGCCAATATTTTTGAAGCGAATGAAGATTACGGCAATGCCATAAAAGATATGTACAAGGCGATGATGCTGGATTCTAACTTTTTGCCTTACTACAAATACACTGCCGAACTGATGACCAAAAGTGGCGACCCGCAACGCGCCATTGCATTTTTGGAACGCGCTGCCACACTTGATTCTGCCGATGCCGAACTGTATGCCATGATGGGCAAATACCGTTTCCTCATGCGCGATTACGACCGCGCTTTGCTGCTGTATAATCAGGCATTAACCAAAGATATTTTCAACCCGAAAGTTTATTTTTTTAAAGGTGTGGCTTACAAAGAAATGGGCGATACAGCCCGTGCCATCAATTCTTTTCAAACCGCTGTGGAGCAAGACCCGAATTATTATGAGGCATATATGCAGTTGGGTATTTTGTTGCAAAAAAAGAAAGATAAACTGGCGCAAAAATATTTGGATAACGCCATAAAAGTGAAGCCCAACAGCGAAGAAGCAATGTATGCAAAAGCGTATCAGTTGCAGGAAAGTAAACAGTATAAACAGGCGACTGATGTGTTCCGGCAGATTGTTTCATTGAACTATAAAAACGATGCTGCATTGTATGCGTTGGGCTATTGCCTTATGATGCAGGACTCGGTTGCGGAGGCATATAAAATGTTTGATTTGGCGATAAAAGTAAACCCCGCATACACCGAAGCATATTACAAAAAAGGCGTGTGTGCCGAGCAGCTTGGCAAAAAAGATGAAGCAAAAATGCTTTACTCTAATTCACTAAATATCAATAGTGAATACAAGCCTGCAAAAGATGCGATGGTAAGGATTGGTGAGTGATTGACGATTGACTATTTACGGATTTACCATTTACAGATTTACTATTTAGATGTTACTCAATCGTCAATCTGTCAATCCGTAAATCGTCTAATATCTCTAACGGTTTATCACCAAAAAATTCTTGTGATTACCGCCACCTTTTGAAAGCTCTAATACATAATAATAAGTGCCATCGGGCAGCGGTTGTCCGTTTTGCATACCGGTTCCGTTCCAGTCGTTTTGGTAATCTTCGCTTTCGTAAACAGGGTTGCCGTTTCGGTTAAAAACAACCAGATATGCCGGAGCAAATTTTTCTAAATGGTTGAATACTAATTTGTCATTTATGCCATCACCGTTTGGCGAAAAACCCTCCACCAAATCAATCACATAAACGCAATCTTTTGTTTTGATGAAGAAAGTTCCGGTGTCGCACAACTCGTAATCGCAGGCACTGAAAAGAAAGGAATCTTTGCCGCAAAAATCATCGGGCAGCGTAAAGTTTATGGCTCCGGTTTTTCCATCTAATGTAACCTGAATTTTATCGTTGTTGGGTTGGGATGCAATGAAATAATGCACGGTATCTTTTTCGGGGTCTTTCACATAATCCGAAAGGTCTTCGGTGAAAATGCCTGACAGGGTTTCGGTTTCAACGATAACATCTGATATTTCCGGTGCATCGTTTACAGGTAAAATTGTAATCAGCACCCGCGCATTGCTGCAATTGAAAAAGCGCGCAGTGTCGCAGGCGCGGTAGCGAAATTCATCTTTGCCGTAATAATTTTTGTTGGGCGTGTATGTGAAATTGCCCACGCTGTCCATCACCACTTTTCCATTGAAAGGCTGCTGCGTAACATTAGTTTTCAGCTTATCGCCATCCACGTCATAATCATTCACCAGCACATTCTTTTTCAAAACTTCATCCTCTTTGATAATAAATGTATCGTTCACCGCAACAGGTTGGTCATTAACAGGCGTTATGTAAATTGTAACCAATGAAAAAGCACAGCGATTGCTTGGGTTGCAGGCGCGGTATAAAAAGAAATCTACGCCATTGAAATTTGGGTTGCCACGATACAAATAAGTGTTCCCTGTTTGCGTAATTGTTCCGTTTAAAGGTTGTGTTACGGTAGTCCATGTAAGCGTTGCGCCATTGGGGTCGGTGTCGTTTTCCAAAGGGCGAATCAGAACGGGAAAATCTTCCAGACCAAAATAAAAATCGGGGCTTGCCGTTGGGTTTTGAGCATATAATTCAATACACAAAAATGTAATCAGAAAAGAAAGAAACTGTTTCATGCTAATACTTCGGTTTTCAAAAATTTCAAACAAGTGTTTACCGTGTTTTCAGAGCCGATGAACACGGCTGTGCGCTCGTGTATTTCAAGAGGTTGAATATCCAAAATTGGTTGGTTGCCATCGCTTGCCACGCCTCCGGCTTGTGTTACTAAAAATGACATCGGAATACACTCGTAAAGCAGGCGCAGCTTGCCTTTTGTTTCGCCTTTGTTTGCAGGGTAAAAAAAGATGCCGCCTTTTAATAATGTGCGGTGCAAATCGCCTACCATCGAGCCGATATAACGCAATGAATACGGGCGTGAAGTTGCTTTGTCGGTTTGTGCGCACCATGCAATAAACGATTGCAAACCTTCGTCAAATTTGCCTGCATTGCCCTGATTTACGGAATATATTTTTCCGTCTTTTTTTATGCTGATGGCGGGGTGAGAAAGTTGGTATTTTCCCGAAGCATCTAAAGTGAAACCGTGTGTGCCGTTGCCCGTGCTTAGAATCAAAATTGTTGAACTGCCGAACAACACATAGCCTGCTGCGGCAAGCGCGTTGCCTTTTTGCATAAAGTCGCTTTCGTTTGCAATGCCGGTTGTCGTTCTTTTCCAAACCGCAAAAATAGTGCCGATGGGCGCGGCAATATCTATGTTGGAAGAACCATCCAAAGGATCAACCGCAACAACATATTCGCCATCATTATTTAAAGGCAAAACGCCATCGGTTTCTTCGCTCACTACGGCTGCGCAGGCTGATGTTTTTTGAAGATGCTCAACAATAATGTCATTGGCAATCAAATCTAATTTTTGCACTTCTTCGCCTTGCACGTTGGCGCTTCCTGCCGCGCCTGTGCTGTCGTTTAAGCCGGCATACGAAATCTTTAGATTGATGGCTGCCGTTGCATTTGCAATGGCTTCCAACACATTATTTAAGCCGATTGAATTTTCTCCCTTTAAAAAATCTGCCAGCGAAGTCCCTTTGTTCATGGAGCTAAAATAGGAGAATGCAGGGATTTTTGTTGTTTGATTTTTAGGCGGGCAGATTTATCATATTTGTTTGGTATTCGTTGCGCCTTGCATTTCAATCTCCGGCTTGTAAAAACGCGGAATATGTAACAAACGCTTACCCGGTCTGACTTTAGTCAGACTATTCCTTCACAAACCTGAAATTGTAAACTGCTCCACCTTTTTCAATCCTTCCGAAATAAATACCTGCCGCCAAACTGTTGCATGAAATTTGATTGCTGCCGACCTGCAAATTGTAAGCCGCAATAAGTTTTCCGCTTATATCTGAAACGCGCAACACGCCTTCTTTTTCTGCATCAATATTTAATAATGAATTTACCGGATTCGGATAAAACTTGAATTGCTTATTGAATACATTTTCATCCTTAACAGAAGTTGTTTGGTCTAAGCTGTGCCTGCTGAAAAACCGCCAGATTTCCTGCGAAGCATGAACATCCTTATTTGTTTTTCCGACAATAAATTCAGGATATTGAACAGTTGCCATGCCGGGCCAAGTGTGTCCGCCACTGACGATTTTGTAATGCAGAACTTCGGTAGCATTGTTACAATTATTGTAATGAATACTTTGAATGTTACAGCCGTCAGCGGTATTTACATCAGCAATTGCAGATGTGTTTGCATTGCCTGCGCAACCGTTATTATTTGTCCAATAAGCAAGCACATCATCAATTGACCTTGCACCGCTTTGTGCGCTTCCTGCATAAGGCACAATCGGGTCGGTAGTGCCGTGCAGTTCAAACACAGGCACAGCGCGGGTTGGGCTGCAACTGTCATAAGTTGCAATACTCATACTGCCTGTTACCGATGCTATTGCCGCAATGCGGTGGCTTAATTGACAAGCCAACAAATAGCTGAAAAAACCTCCGTTGCTCATGCCGCACGAATAGATTCTGTTCGTATCAATTTCTGCGCAAATATTGCTGTCGCAATTGCCGGCATAAGCAATCATGTAATCAATCATCGCACTCGCAAAACCTAAATCATCTTCGGTAGATGCAACAGTTCCGCCAAAGCCGACATTCCAACGGTTCGACAAGCCGTTTGCATAAATCACCGCAAAGCCCGCAGTGTCAGCAACGTCATTAAACTCCGAATAATTTTTGATTGCAGTTCCTGTTTCCGTCAAGCCATGAAAAGCGAAAACCAATGGTATTTTTTTGCCCGCGCAATCGTAAGTGCCGCAAGGCGAATGAAGAATAAATGTGCGCTCCTTGCCATCGTGCATCATCGTTAAATTGTAATCCTGTGCGTTCAATAAAATGCCGCAAAGCAGCAACAGCGAAAGTGTAAAGTGTTTATTCATGTCCGTTTGTTTTGTAACATGAATGTACAGTATTATTTAATTACTTCTTCTTTTTCATATTCAAAAATGGCAACTCAATAACACGATAAGTAATTGCCGAAACTGCATAAACCGAAGCAACACCAACTCCATAAAATAATGCGGCAAACTCACTGCCCGAAAAACTTGTGTATTCATAAAGCAAATACCACACAGCCATCAACACCATAAAATGTGTAAGGTAAATACTGTAACTTATTTTACCGCCAAAAGCCAGTGCTTTTACAAAGAAGTTATCAGTGCTTTTCTGTTCTGCCGAAGTGAAATACATCAGGTAAGGAATAATAGCCGCAGCATAAAGCGCATAATCAAAACCGTTGATAATTCTCCGGTGCATAAACAGCATTATCACGACCAAGCCCGTGCCGAAAATCATATTGTCCTTTGATGATAAAGTTGCAGCCCACTTATGTTTTTGATGCAGCAGCAATGCCGCAATTGAACCCAACAACATACAATCAATTCTGTTTAAAACCATAGAGCGGTAAAACGTTGAAACAACCTCTTCAAATTGAGTTTTGCCGGATAGCAGTTGCAATGAATATTTCGCAATTACAAATACCGCAAACACTTTCATCAATAATTGCAGAGGCTTTTTTGCACGAATTAAAAATGGCAGCATGGCGTAGAATATCACTTCGCTTCCAACCGTCCAAAACTGCATTGCCACCGGCACGTGTTCCTTAAAAAAAACAGTGTTGAATTGCGGCATCAGAAAAAAATACAGCAAGAATTTTTGCGGTAAAAATTCACGCAATTCCTCCGTTTGTTTTGCTACATAAAACACGCTGTGCTGCGAAAGCAGAAAGAACGCAATCACCGTTAAAAAATAATACAACGGCAGAACGCGCAACGCCCGGTTTTTAAAAAAACGCTTTACGCTAAAACCCGCTATGCTTTCGGTTTCTTCTATTGAAATTTTTGCAAGCAAAAAACCGCTCAATGCAAAAAATATCGCCACGCCTGCTTTGCCCGTTTCATACAATAAAGAATCGGGCATAAAACCATCCATCCATCTGTATTTAAGTATCAACTCAATATGCCCCAGCATTACTAATGTTGCTGCTGCCAATCGCAAAATATCAAGCGCGGGAAAATATCTTTGCACGGTTGCAAACTAAACAGCAAATCGAAATACTTTACGTTTTTTGTTTCTTTCAATCAAAACAATACTTTCGCCAACACTTATATCAATTTTTCATGAAACACATTCTTACTCTTTCGGCAGTTGCAATTTTATTCGTGGTTATTTCTTCATGCGGCAAAACACCATCGGCTTGTTTTGAAGTTAAAAACGGCATTGACAGTGTTTACGTTTACGTTCCTGTATTATTTGATGCCTCTTGCACCAAAGATGCAACACAGTATAAATGGACGTTCAGCGACCGCCCCGACAGTGTTTACTACTCACCGCAAGTGTATCACACTTTTGATTCTATTGATACTTTCAAAGTGTCATTAACTGCAATTTTAGGCGGCAGAGAAAACTTGCAGGAGCAAACGATTGTCGTAAAAATTCCGTAAGGAATTTTTATTGGTCAGACTCTTTGTCTAAGGCGAATTTTTCAGGATATTTTCCTTTAATATTCTTGTAGAAATCAACAATTTCTTTCATATCTTTTTTCATATCACCGCTCGGATAAATCAGTTTTCCTACGCCTGCTTCTTTCTTGGCGTAATCTAAATAGCCCAATCCAATCGGAACTTTTGCGCCCGTTGCGAGGTGATAAAAGCCTGTTTTCCATTTATCATTTCTGCTGCGCGTGCCTTCGGGCGTAATCATTATCACCAACTCTTCTTTATTCTGTTCAAATAAATCAATCATCGCCTCCGTCATGCTTTTGCGTTCCTGCCCCGCCACTTTTGGCGAGCGGTCAATCGCAATGCCTCCGAGCGGTGCGGCAATTAAGCTGTATGGAAATTTCATCCATTCTTTTTTTACGGTGAAACGAACACGAATCCCCATTAAAAAAAATGCCGCACGTGCAATCGGCAAATCCCAGTTGCTCGTGTGCGGAATCGCCAGCACCACCGCCCGTCTGAAATCTTTCGGATTCATGCCGTGCAGGTTCATCCGCCAACCCATCAGCCACATAAAAGTTTTACTTATTAAATACAACATGGGCGCAAATGTAACCCGTTACAACATAATTTGAAGAAAGAAGAAGATTCCGCAAAACCAATTAACTATGCCGCAGTATTGTTGAAGGTTTTAAAAATTTATGGAAAAGAACATTGTAAAAGTTAAGGAAGCATATTTCGTGAGCAGCGATGTAAAACGATTTGTGATTGAAAAGCCGCTTGGTTACAGCTTTGTTTCGGGACAGGCGGCAGAGTTTGCATTGAATGAAGAAGGCTGGAATCAGAAATTCCGCCCGTTCACTTTCACCGGCTTAAATTCGTGGGAAAGCCTTGAATTATTAGTGCGCATTTACCCCGAAAGAAATGGCGTAACCGCTAAATTAAGCAAGGTAAATACAGGCGCGGAATTTATCATCACCAAGCCATTCGGAGCTATCGAATACAAAGGAACAGGAGTGTTCATTGCCGGAGGCACAGGCATCACGCCTTTCCTCTCCATCTTCCGCGAACTGAAAAAACAAAACCGCCTCGCAAACAACAAGCTCATCTATTCAAACCACACCTCCCGCGATGTAATTGCAGGTGCAGAACTCCACGACCTTTTTAAAGAAAACTACATCAACCACTATTCCCGAGAAGGCGTAATCGGCTTCCGCGAACGGAGAATTGACAAAAACATTTTGATTGATTACATAAAAGATTTTGGTCAGCGGTTTTATGTTTGCGGCTCCGAAAGTTTTGTAACCGACATTTCAAAAATCCTCCTCGAATTAGGAGCTGATGCCGAAAGTCTTGTAATTGAAAAATAAATACATCAACAAATGCAGCTACACACCATAAACACAGGATATTTTAAACTCGATGGCGGAGCAATGTTTGGCGTTGTGCCTAAAACATTATGGCAAAAATTGAATGTCCCCGATGCAAATAATCTTTGTACTTGGGCAATGCGTTGCCTGTTGGTTGAAGACGGCAAACGGTTGATTTTAATTGACTGCGGCTTGGGAAATAAACAAAGCGAAAAGTTCTTCAGCTATTACGAACCACACGGTGAAGACACGCTCGAAAAGAGCCTGAATGACTTAGGATTTTCTTTTAGCGACATAACAGATGTTTTGCTTTCGCATCTTCATTTCGACCATTGCG